>NZ_JAHLQZ010000151.1:0-10359 GCF_018919505.1 Citrobacter sp. S55_ASV_140 | reverse complement strand
GGGGATTCTCTCACTTGCCATCTTCCTGCAACTCGAATTATTTAGAGTATGGTTGAGTTGATGGCACTGTCTATGATAGGTGGCAATTTCAGAAAAGAGAAGATTGCTGTGGAATAGACGGTGCTGATCCGATCTCTGGCAGGACGCTACGTAAATCCGCCCATAACGTGTCTACCAGCTCCGGGGCCTGCGCGATATCCGGCGTATGTAAAAAAAGATACGGCGTCGTGGATTGTTGCCACTGCGACAGCTTGGTTAACCAAACTGCAAATAACTGCCGGTTTTGTGCCATATCATCGCTACCGATAAAACGCACCATCGGATGATTGGCTGTTACCACTGCATGAACCGGAACCTTTGGTTTCTTACGCTGAGCTTCGCGTACCGCTTCAGTATGCGGGATGGCGGCATGCACCGGGCGACTGTCTAAAATCACCCGGTTTACACCTCGCTCATGCAGGCCGCGATTCAGTTGCTGCTCGGCTTCGCCTTTGGCAAAGAAGTCCGGATGGCGAACTTCGACACCGTAGGTAAAGGATTTGGGGAGCGCGTCGAGAAACGGCCACAGAGCGGACAGATCGCGTGGGGCAAAGGTGGCGGGTAATTGTAACCAGTATTGCCCGATGCGCGCCTCCAGCGGTGACATGCGCGTGAAAAATTCCTGTACCAAATCATCACAGTTACGCAATGCGGCCTGATGTGAAATGGTGGCCGGAAACTTAAAACAAAATCGAAACGCATCGGTGGTTTGTGCATGCCAGCGGGCGACAATCTCGGCTTTTGGCAACGCATACAGCGTGGTGTTGCCTTCCACGCAGTTAAAGTGCCGGGCATACTCTTCCAGGTTGGTGATCCCAAGTCGCACCCATCTCGGGTGCGACCACTGGGGTAAGCCGATATAGATCATAACGCGTGCAGGATCTCGTCCACACTGCGCACGCGCGCAATGCGTGGGAAAATGTGTGTCATGCTGCCTTGATGCTGGTCAGCACTGGCGGCGCTACAGGCATCTTCCGCAACAATCAGATTGAATCCTAGCTCCCACGCGTTTCGCGCGGTGGATTCCACGCCAATATTCGTGGAAATGCCACACAGGACGATGGTATCGATACCCCGGCGGCGCAACTGTAGCTCGAGATCGGTACCGTAGAACGCGCCCCACTGACGTTTGGTGACTTCCAGATCGCTGGCGCATTTGCCCAGGGCTTGCGGATAATCCCACCAGTTGTCGGGTAACGCTTTGGCCGGGGCCTGGGCATCAACCGGCTGTTTCAGCGCTTCAGCATAATCATCAGACCAGCCAACGCGTACCATCACTACTGGAGAACCCTTAGCACGAAATTTTTCCGCCAATCGTGCGGCGCGGATAACCACATCGTGTGCCGTATGTGGTCCGCCAGCGAAAGGCAGGATCCCTTCCTGTAAGTCAATAACGACAAGGGCGGTTGTTGTTGCGTTCAGTTCCAGCATGGTCACTCCAGTAAAAAATAAGAATTCCGTTACACCTTAATCGCGAATCAGTGTGAAAGGGGCGACAATTTTTGTTATTTTTTGTGAGATTACGCAATGCCCGTCGAGGAAACAGGCGTACAGTCAGTACCGGACTTATCGTGCGGCAGAATTTCCAGTATAATAGCCGCCTTTTTTCATTCAGTTGTGACATTCAGCTAAAGCTGCGACTTCGTCATCTGCGAGACAGATGACAATCCGCCTGCGGCAAAGTTAAGGGATATCTCATGCGTACAGAATATTGCGGGCAGCTACGTCTGTCCCACGAGGGGCAGCAGGTGACTCTGTGTGGTTGGGTCAACCGTCGTCGTGATCTTGGTAGCCTGATCTTTATCGATATGCGCGACCGCGAAGGTATCGTGCAGGTATTTTTCGATCCGGACCGTGCGGACGCGTTAAAGCTGGCCTCCGAACTGCGTAATGAGTTCTGCATCCAGGTTACGGGCACCGTGCGTGCGCGTGATGCGAAAAACGTCAATGCCGATATGGCGACTGGCGAAATTGAAGTACTGGCGTCCGATCTGACCATCATCAACCGCTCAGACTCACTGCCGCTGGACTCTAACCACGTTAATACCGAAGAAGCGCGTCTGAAGTATCGTTATCTGGATCTGCGTCGTCCTGAAATGGCGCAGCGCCTGAAAACACGCGCCAAAATTACCAGCCTGGTGCGTCGTTTTATGGACGATCACGGCTTCCTCGACATCGAAACCCCGATGTTGACCAAAGCGACGCCGGAAGGCGCGCGCGACTATCTGGTGCCTTCCCGCGTTCATAAAGGCAAGTTTTACGCGCTGCCGCAGTCTCCTCAGCTGTTCAAACAGCTGCTGATGATGTCTGGCTTTGACCGTTACTATCAGATCGTAAAATGCTTCCGCGATGAAGACTTACGTGCTGACCGTCAGCCTGAATTTACCCAGATCGACGTCGAGACGTCTTTCATGACTGCGCCGCAGGTGCGTGAAGTAATGGAAGCGTTAGTACGGAATCTGTGGCTGGAAGTGAAAGGTGTGGATCTCGGTGATTTCCCGATCATGACCTTTGCCGAGGCTGAGCGCCGTTACGGCTCCGATAAACCAGACCTGCGTAACCCAATGGAACTGGTTGACGTCGCTGATCTGGTGAAAGACGTTGAGTTCGCGGTGTTCTCTGGTCCGGCGAACGATCCGAAAGGCCGTGTAGCCGCTCTGCGCGTACCGGGCGGTGCGAGCTTAAGCCGTAAGCAGATCGATGATTACGGTAACTTTATTAAGATCTACGGCGCGAAAGGTCTGGCTTACATCAAAGTCACCGAGCGTGCGAAAGGTCTGGAAGGTATCACCAGCCCGGTGGCTAAGTTCCTGAACGCAGAAATCGTGGAAGCGATTCTGGCGCGTACCGGAGCGCAAGACGGCGACATGATTTTCTTCGGTGCCGACAACAAGAAAGTGGTTGCCGACGCGATGGGCGCGCTGCGTCTGAAACTGGGTAAAGATCTGAGCATTACCGACGAGTCGAAATGGGCGCCGCTGTGGGTCATCGACTTCCCGATGTTTGAAGACGATGGTGAAGGCGGTCTGACCGCGATGCACCACCCGTTCACCTCGCCGAAAGACATGACCGCTGCTGAGCTGAAAGCTGCGCCGGAAGATGCGGTTGCCAATGCTTACGATATGGTTATCAACGGCTATGAAGTAGGTGGTGGTTCCGTACGTATTCACAACGGTGACATGCAGCAGACCGTATTCGGTATTCTGGGCATTAACGAGCAAGAGCAGCGCGAGAAATTCGGCTTCCTGCTGGATGCGCTAAAATATGGTACTCCGCCGCATGCGGGCCTGGCGTTTGGTCTGGATCGTCTGACCATGTTGCTGACGGGTACTGATAACATTCGCGACGTTATTGCCTTCCCGAAAACGACGGCAGCCGCGTGTCTGATGACTGAAGCGCCAAGCTTCGCTAACGAAGCAGCGCTGGCGGAACTGAGCATTCAGGTTGTGAAGAAGGCCGAGAATAACTGATATGAAGTACAAACAGCCTGTCTCGGTGTTGGTCGTGATTTATGCAAAGGACACCGGGAGAGTGCTGATGTTACAGCGACGCGACGATCCTGACTTCTGGCAGTCGGTCACCGGCAGTCTGGAAGAGGGTGAAACCGCGTCGCAGGCCGCCATGCGCGAAGTAAAGGAAGAGGTCGCCATTGATGTTGCGACTGAGCAACTGACCTTAATTGACTGTCAGCGCACGGTGGAGTTTGAGATTTTTAGCCATTTACGTCATCGCTATGCGCCGGGAATTGAACGTAATACTGAATCCTGGTTTTGCCTGGCACTTCCCTCAGAACGAGAGATCGTGTTCACCGAACATCTGACCTATCGTTGGGTTAATGCGGTTGAAGCCGCCCAGTTAACCAAGTCGTGGAGTAATCGGCAGGCGATTGAAGAATTTGTGATTAACGTCGCCTGAGAAGGCGCGCTTTTTGGAGATATTATTTATGGCAGGTCATAGTAAATGGGCCAATACCAGACATCGTAAAGCCGCGCAGGATGCCAAGCGCGGTAAAATTTTTACCAAAATCATTCGTGAGCTGGTGACGGCGGCTAAACTGGGCGGGGGCGATCCGGATGCTAACCCGCGTCTGCGCGCGGCGGTGGATAAAGCGCTGTCCAACAACATGACCCGTGACACCCTGAATCGTGCCATCGCGCGTGGCGTGGGCGGTGATGAAGACTCGAATATGGAGACCATCATCTATGAAGGTTACGGCCCTGGCGGCACCGCGGTGATGATTGAATGCCTGTCTGACAACCGTAACCGTACCGTGGCTGAAGTACGTCATGCATTCAGCAAAACCGGCGGTAACCTGGGCACCGACGGCTCTGTGGCTTACCTGTTCAGCAAAAAAGGCGTGATCTCTTTTGAGAAAGGCGACGAAGACACCATCATGGAAGCGGCGCTGGAAGCCGGTGCTGAAGATGTAGTGACCTACGACGACGGCGCAATTGATGTTTACACCGCGTGGGAAGAGATGGGCAAAGTGCGTGACGCGCTGGAAGCGGCTGGCCTGAAAGCAGACAGCGCTGAAGTGACGATGATCCCGTCCACTAAAGCAGACATGGATGCAGAAACGGCACCGAAACTGATGCGTCTGATCGATATGCTGGAAGACTGCGACGACGTACAGGAAGTTTACCACAACGGTGAAATCTCCGATGAGGTTGCTGCGACCTTAGAATGATGTGGTTAAGCCATAAAGTAACAGGAGATGCGTGATGTCTATTATTCTCGGCATTGACCCGGGGTCACGCATTACCGGTTATGGCGTAATCCGTCAGGTCGGCAGGCAACTGACCTACCTCGGCAGCGGCTGTATTCGCACCAAAGTCGACGATCTTCCATCACGTCTGAAGCTGATTTATGCGGGCGTGACGGAGATAATCACCCAGTTCCAGCCGGACTATTTTGCCATTGAGCAGGTTTTTATGGCGAAGAATGCCGACTCGGCGCTAAAGCTGGGGCAGGCGCGCGGCGTGGCAATCGTTGCGGCGACCAATCAGGACCTTCCGGTCTTTGAATACGCGGCCCGCCAGGTAAAACAGACCGTGGTTGGTATCGGTAGTGCGGAAAAAAGCCAAGTGCAGCATATGGTGCGTACGCTACTGAAGCTGCCCGCCAACCCGCAGGCGGACGCCGCGGATGCGTTGGCGATTGCCATTACCCACTGCCATGTCAGTCAGAATGCCATGCAAATGAGCGAGTCGAGGCTGAATCTGGCGCGAGGTCGGTTACGTTAGTGACAAATGAGGCTGGATATCTATCCAGCCTTTTTTTATGATAGCGCATTACCTTTTAGCCCTTAACGCAGGAGCGTCATGTGATAGGCAGACTCAGAGGCATCATTCTTGAAAAACAACCCCCGCTGGTCCTTCTGGAAACCGGTGGGGTAGGCTATGAAGTGCATATGCCCATGACCTGTTTCTACGAGCTGCCGGAAGCCGGACAGGAAGCGATTATCTTCACCCATTTTGTGGTGCGTGAAGACGCGCAGTTGCTGTATGGCTTCAACAACAAGCAAGAACGCACGCTATTTAAAGAGTTAATTAAAACCAACGGCGTAGGCCCGAAGCTGGCGCTGGCGATCCTCTCCGGTATGTCTGCCCAGCAGTTCGTGAATGCCGTTGAACGTGAAGAACTTGGCGCGTTGGTGAAGTTACCCGGCATTGGAAAGAAAACTGCCGAGCGTTTGATTGTAGAAATGAAGGACCGCTTTAAAGGTCTGCATGGCGATCTCTTTACCCCGGCGGCGGATCTGGTCCTGACCTCTCCGGCAAGTCCGGCAACGGAGGACGCCGAGCAGGAAGCGGTTGCTGCGCTGGTGGCGTTAGGCTATAAACCACAGGAAGCCAGCCGCATGGTGAGCAAAATTGCCCGCCCTGATGCCAGCAGTGAAACCCTGATTCGTGAAGCGCTTCGCGCGGCATTGTGAGGTAAAGGATGATTGAAGCAGATCGCCTGATTTCGGCTGTCAGCACGACACCTGAAGACCTGGTGGATCGTGCGATCCGCCCTAAATTGCTGGAAGAGTATATTGGCCAGCCTCAGGTACGCTCGCAAATGGAGATTTTTATTCAGGCGGCAAAGCTGCGCGGTGATGCCCTCGATCACCTGCTGATTTTTGGTCCTCCTGGCCTCGGTAAAACCACGCTTGCCAATATTGTGGCCAATGAAATGGGCGTCAACCTGCGCACCACATCCGGACCTGTGCTGGAGAAAGCGGGCGATCTGGCGGCGATGCTCACTAACCTTGAACCCCACGATGTTCTCTTTATCGATGAAATCCATCGCCTGTCGCCGGTGGTGGAAGAGGTGCTGTATCCGGCGATGGAAGATTATCAACTGGATATCATGATTGGCGAAGGGCCTGCTGCACGTTCAATTAAGATCGATCTGCCGCCGTTTACCCTGATTGGGGCGACGACGCGCGCCGGGTCGTTAACGTCCCCGCTGCGTGATCGCTTTGGTATTGTGCAGCGACTGGAGTTCTATCAGGTTGCCGATCTGCAGCACATTGTCGGACGTAGCGCCCGCTTCATGGGACTGGAAATGAGCGATGAAGGGGCGTTGGAAGTGGCGCGTCGCGCCCGTGGTACGCCGCGTATCGCCAACCGTTTATTACGCCGGGTACGTGATTTTGCGGAGGTGAAGCATGACGGCACCATTTCGGCGGATATCGCCGCTCAGGCGCTGGATATGCTCAACGTCGACGCGGAAGGCTTCGATTATATGGACCGCAAGCTGCTGCTGGCGGTGATCGATAAATTCTTCGGTGGACCGGTCGGCCTGGATAACCTGGCGGCGGCGATCGGGGAAGAACGTGAAACCATTGAGGATGTGCTGGAGCCGTATCTGATTCAGCAAGGTTTTCTGCAGCGTACGCCGCGCGGAAGAATGGCAACGGTGCGCGCCTGGAACCATTTCGGGATCACGCCGCCAGAGATGCCTTAGCGGCTGAAGTCGCTACGCTCACCAGGCCAGGGCGATTTTGTAGGCCCGGTAAGCGCAGCGCCACCGGGCAACACTCGCTTAGCTCGCCTGCTTTTTCATCATGCTGAAGATAAACAGCAGCGCGGCACACAGCACCACGGATGGCCCTGCTGGGGTATCATAAAAGGCTGAGAAGGTCAGCCCCCCTGTAACCGCTATCATACCCACACCAACGGCGACGCCTGCCATCTGTTCCGGTGTGCGGGCGAAACGACGGGCGGTTGCCGCAGGGATGATCAGCAGAGAGGTGATAATCAGCGCCCCGACAAACTTCATCGCCACACCGATAGTTAAAGCTGTAACCAGCATCAGCAACAGCTTAACGCGTTGCAGCTTCACGCCATCAACAAAAGCCAGATCCGGACTGATGGTCATCGACAGCAGGTTGCGCCACTGCCAGAACAGAATCGCCAGAACGATAATCACGCCAATGGCGATGGAGATGAGATCTTCTGGCGTCACGGCGAGTAAATCACCAAACAGGTAGGCCATCAGATCCACGCGGATGTTTGACATCAAGCTGACGACAACCAGCCCCAATGACAACGCGCTGTGCGCCATAATACCAAGCAAGGTATCGATCGCGAGGTGAGGGCGCTTCTCCAGCCATACCAGACCGGCCGCCAGCATCAGGGTCACGGCAATGACGGCATAGAAAGGATTTACATTCAGCAGCAGACCAAAAGCGACGCCCAGCAGTGAAGCGTGGGCCAGCGTATCACCAAAATAAGACATACGACGCCAGACGACGAACGAGCCGAGTGGGCCGGCGGCACAGGCCAGCATGATCCCGGCTAACCAACCGGGTAATAACAATTCAATCATGAGTGACCATTTCCCCGGCGTAAGACGATACGACCCTGTAAATCGTGGCGATGATTATGATTATGACGGTAAATTCCGAGTTGTTCGGCGCCGCGTTGCCCGAACATTGAGATGAATTCCGGGTGCATGGAAACCACTTCTGGCGCGCCGGAACAGCAAATATGATGGTTGAGGCACAGCACTTCATCGGTTTTAGCCATCACCAGATGCAGGTCATGGGAAACCATCAGTACGGCGCAATCCAGTTCACGTCGTAACTGGTCGATAAGATCGTACAGTGCGACCTGACCATTGACATCCACACCCTGGGTCGGTTCATCAAGAACCAGTAGCTGAGGCTTATTCAATAAAGCACGGGCCAACAGGACGCGTTGCGTTTCCCCGCCAGAGAGTTTTTGCATCGGCGCATTCATCAGATGCCCGGCCTGAACGCGCTTCAGTGCCGGAAGAATATCCTCCTTTTTGGTGCCGGGACGTAAGCGCAGAAAACGACTGACCGTCAGTGGAAGCGTGGTATCGAGGTACAGCTTTTGCGGCACATAGCCAATCCGCAATTGACCATTACGCTTGATAACTCCCTCGTCAGCCGCTACCAGCCCTAAAACAACGCGCACCAGGGTTGACTTCCCGGCACCATTTGGGCCGAGAAGCGTCAAAATTTTACCGGGTCGAAGTTCAAGCGATACGTCAGAAAGGACGCGGCGTTGACCATAAGAGACCGAGACATTTTCCAGTGAAACCAAAGTCGTCATATCAATTTTAGTCTTGCAGAAGTTATAGAATGTTATAATATCACATTTCTTACATTCGTTACGATGATTGGTCGCATTATGTTACATAAAAATACGCTTCTTTTCGCAGCATTATCCGCTGCTCTTTGGGGTAGTGCAACACAGGCGGCAAATGCTGCCGTTGTGGCGTCTCTTAAGCCGCTGGGATTTATCGCTTCAGCCATTGCTGATGGGGTAACTGATACCCAGGTTCTGCTGCCTGACGGGGCTTCCGAACACGATTACTCACTGCGTCCTTCAGACGTAAAACGCTTACAGGGCGCGGACTTAGTCGTGTGGATTGGACCTGAGATGGAAGCGTTTATGGAAAAGTCAGTCAAGAATATTCCTAACGCGAAACAGGTAACGATTGCGCAGCTTAATGACGTGAAACCGTTACTCATGAAAGGTGCTGACGACGACGATGACGATCATGGACACAGCGATGCGGGTGGTGAAAAAAGTGACGAGCATCACCATCACGGCGATTACAACATGCATCTTTGGCTCTCCCCAGAGATAGCGCGGGCCTCAGCGGTTGCAATCCATGAAAAATTAGTGGAACTTATGCCGCAAAGTCGAGCCAAACTTGACGCCAACCTGAAGGATTTTGAGGCACAATTAGCCGCAACCGATAAGCAGGTAGGTAACGAGCTCGCGCCGCTCAAGGGCAAAGGTTATTTCGTTTTTCATGACGCCTATGGCTACTACGAGAAACACTACGGACTAACACCGCTTGGTCACTTTACCGTGAACCCTGAGATTCAACCTGGTGCGCAGCGTTTACATGAAATAAGAACACAGTTGGTTGAGCAAAAAGCAACCTGCGTTTTTGCTGAGCCACAGTTCAGGCCAGCGGTCGTTGAAGCCGTCGCGAGAGGGACAACCGTTCGAATGGGAACGTTGGATCCACTCGGAACGAATATCAAACTGGGTAAAACAAGCTATTCAGCGTTTTTGAACCAATTAGCCAACCAGTATGCGAGCTGCCTGAAAGGAGATTAATGAGGAAGTGAATACGTGCAACAGATAGCCCGCTCTGTCGCTCTGGCATTTAATAATCTGCCGCGACCCCATCGCGTTATGCTGGGGTCGCTTACCGTACTGACATTGGCCGTCGCTGTCTGGCGGCCCTATGTTTACCACCCCGATTCTGCACCCATCGTCAAAACTATCGAGCTGGAAAAAAGCGAGATTCGTTCTCTGTTGCCTGAGGCCAGCGAACCTATCGATCAGGCCGCTCAGGAAGATGAAGCTATCCCCCAGGATGAACTGGATGACAAAACGTCTGGTGAGGCCGGTGTGCATGAGTATGTCGTCTCTACGGGCGATACGCTGAGCAGTATTCTGAATCAGTACGGCATCGATATGGGTGACATCAGCCAGCTTGCTGCTTCCGATAAAGAGTTGCGTAACCTGAAAATTGGCCAGCAACTTTCCTGGACGCTAAGCGCGGAAGGTGACCTGCAACGCCTGACCTGGGAAGTTTCTCGTCGCGAAACCCGTACTTACGATCGCATTGCGACGGGTTTCAAAATGAGTAGCGAAATGCAGCAGGGCGATTGGGTTAACAGCCGTATCAAAGGCACAGTCGGCGGGAGCTTCGTTGCCAGTGCTAAAGATGCCGGGCTGACCAGCTCTGAAATCAGTGCGGTGATCAAGGCCATGCAGTGGCAGATGGATTTCCGCAAACTGAAAAAAGGCGATGAGTTCTCGGTGCTGATGTCTCGCG
>NZ_JAHLQZ010000150.1:0-10430 GCF_018919505.1 Citrobacter sp. S55_ASV_140 | reverse complement strand
CAGTAAAGAAGTCCTGAGTAAACACGTTGACGTTGAATACCGCTTCTCTGCCGAACCTTATATTAGTGCCTCAAGCAGTAATGTCTCAGTTTTATCTATGTTATGCCCGCGGGCGAAGAAAATACTCTAAGGAATTTTGCAAATGGCAAAGATTAAAGGTCAAGTTAAGTGGTTCAACGAGTCTAAAGGTTTTGGCTTCATTACTCCGGCTGATGGCAGCAAAGACGTGTTCGTACACTTCTCCGCTATCCAGGGTAACGGCTTCAAAACTCTGGCTGAAGGCCAGAACGTTGAGTTCGAAATTCAGGACGGCCAGAAAGGTCCGGCTGCTGTAAACGTAACAGCTATCTGATCGACACCACTGATTTGATGCGCTCTTGCGCAACCATCTCAGATATAAAGCCTCGCTTATGCGGGGCTTTTTAATTCAAATTACGTCAAAATATTTCTGAAAGCCCATCCATTAGCGCTTTGTTGCAAAGGCGTGATGTTCGTAGCATAGTTTTCCCCGCATTCTCGCGGCATTTCTCGTTAAATCAGACACCTGAAAAACTATCATGCGGGAGTCCAGGTGAAAAAGAAAAACGACATAGATGCGCGCAATTTTACTCCCGTACGTTTTGCCCTGCTTTGTGTGGCGATATTATTAAGCCTGGGATTGCTGCTGGGTCGCGTGGCGTGGCTACAAATTGTCACGCCGACAACTTTGGTAAAACAGGAAGATATGCGTTCGTTACGCGAGGTTACCATTGCCTCGCCACGCGGAATGATTACCGACAGAGAAGGGCGACCGCTGGCGGTAAGTGTCCCGGTGAATGCCGTCTGGGCAGACCCTAAAACCATTATCAGCAAGGGAGGCGTGGGCTACAACGAACGTTGGCAGGCGTTAGCAAAGACTCTGAACATTTCGCTCAGTTCTCTGGCTGAGCGTGTTAACAGTAATCCTGCGGGACGCTTTATTTATCTGGCCCGCCAGATCTCTCCTCAGCAGGCTGAATGGATCGATAACCTTAATCTTCCGGGGATCAATCTGCGTGAAGAATCACGCCGCTTTTATCCCGCCGGACATGTTGCGGCTAATCTCATTGGTTTCACCAATATCGATGGCCAGGGTATTGAAGGCCTGGAGAAAAGCTTCAATAGCCAGTTGATGGGCAAACCCGGCTCCCGCCTGGTCCGTAAAGACAAATTTGGCCATGTCATCGAAAATATCACCGAAGTGATGCCGGTGCCTGCACATGAGTTACAACTCAGTATTGATGAGCGTTTGCAGACGGTTACCGAAGACGCGCTGGACAATGCCGTTACATGGAATAAAGCGGAATCCGGGGCCGCGGTACTGGTTAATATTGACACCGGCGAAATTCTCTCCATGGCAAGTTTCCCCGACTTTAACCCCAACAATCGAGACGGCGCGGTACTGGATGATTTTCGTAACCGTGCCATTAGCGACACCTTTGAACCCGGTTCAACCGTTAAGCCACTGGTGATCATGACCGCGCTCCAGCAGGGGATTGTGCAACCGGACAGCGTAATTGATACCCATCCTTTTAATGTCGACGGGCATCGTATTCGCGACGTCGGATTTTACCCGGAGCTGTCGCTGACCGGCATTTTGCAGAAATCGAGCGACACGGGCGTTTCGCACTTGTCGTTAGCTATGCCGGTGCAGAAATTGCTGGATACCTATAAACGTTTTGGCTTTGGCGACCCAACCGGGTTGGGATTAACCGGCGAAAGCAGTGGTTTAATGCCTCAACGCCGCTACTGGAGCGATTTGGATCGCGCCACCTTTGCATTCGGTTATGGGCTCATGGTGACGCCGCTCCAGTTGGCGCATGTCTATGCCACCATCGGTAGTTTTGGCATCTATCGCCCCCTTTCTATAACGCGTATTGATCCGCCGGTAATAGGGACGCGGGTGATGCCGGAGGCGCTGGTTCATCAGGTTGAACATATGATGGAAAGCGTCGCGTTACCCGGCGGTGGGGGAACTAAGGCCGCGGTCAGGGATTATCGGGTTGCGGTGAAGACCGGGACGGCGAAAAAAATTGGCGATGATGGTAAATATGTTGATAAATACGTGGCTTATACGGCAGGCGTTGCGCCAGCGAGCGACCCGAAATTCGCCTTAGTCGTGGTTATTAATAATCCACAAAACGGTGCTTACTATGGGGGCGCCGTCTCCGCGCCGGTATTCAGCCAGATAATGGGTGATGTCTTACGCCTGGAAAATGTTAAACCAGACGGTATGCCTGCCGACTCCGATCACCTGCTGGTGATGCATGGCGACAGCGTATCCTCGCCGACGCTGTAAGTTATTTTCCCGGGGCGCAATTCGCGTTACACTTGCGCCCTCAAATCACCTGCCGGAGTTGTCATGTCGTTTTCCTGTCCTCTTTGCCACCAGCCTCTTACTCAAACGAAAAACAGTTTTATTTGCCCTGAGCGGCACCAGTTTGATGTGGCGAAAGAAGGGTATGTCAACTTACTGCCGGTTCAGCATAAGCGGTCGCGCGATCCGGGTGACAGCGCTGAGATGATGCAGGCGCGCCGGGCGTTTCTTGATGCCGGACACTATCAACCGCTGCGTGACGCGATTGTGAATGTGCTTGTGCAGACGCTGAGTTCAGAGAACGCGGCGATTCTGGATATCGGCTGTGGAGAAGGGTATTACACCCATGCCTTTGCCGATACGCTGACTGGCGGCAAGACCGTTGGCCTCGACGTTTCTAAAGTGGCGATTAAGGCCGCAGCCCGTCGTTATCCGCAGGTCACCTTTTGCGTGGCTTCCAGCCATCGTCTGCCGTTTGCCGATGCGTCCATGGATGCCATCATCAGGATCTACGCGCCCTGTAAAGCGCAAGAGCTGGCTCGCGTGGTGAAACCGGGAGGATGGGTAATCACCGCCACGCCTGGGCCGCGTCATTTAATGGAGCTGAAAGGGCTGATTTATGATGAGGTGCGTTTGCATGCGCCACATACCGAACAACTGGAAGGTTTTGTCCTGCAGCAAAGTATTGCGCTGGGCTATCAGATGCAGCTCCAGGGCAGCGAAGCCGTAGCATTACTGCAAATGACGCCGTTCGCCTGGCGGGCAAAACCGGAAGTGTGGGAAACGCTGGCAGGAAAAACGACGTTTGACTGCCAGACAGATTTTAGTATTCACATCTGGCAGCGCCAGAATTAACCGTGGAAGTGCGCCCAGAGGATCTGGGCGCCGATACCAATCAGTACCACCCCGCCCAGGATTTCAGCTCGTTTGCCCAGCATCGGACCAATAAAACGACCGATCATCATGCCGAGCGTGGACATCATCAACGTGGCGCAGCCGATGGCCAGCGCAGTCGCAATGATGTTAACCTGCAGGAACGCCAGACCCACCCCGACGGCCATCGCGTCGAGACTGGTGGCGATAGCGGTGGTGACCAGCAGCCAGAATCCGTGGCGGCGCGGCGGTTCTTCATCTTCATCACCGTTGTCGCGAAAACCTTCGATTATCATTCGCCCACCTAAGAAAATCAGCAGAATGAAAGCGATCCAGTGGTTCCACTCCAGCACGAATTTGCTTGCCAGCATGCCCATTCCCCAGCCAATCAGCGGCGTCAGGGTTTCAACTGCGCCGAAAATGAGACCGGTGCGCAGAGCTTCAGAAAATTTGGGTTTATGCAGGGTGGCGCCTTTGCCAATTGATGCAGCGAAAGCATCCATCGACATGCCGAAAGCGAGAAGTACAGTAGCGGTGAGATTCATAACAGCGTCCTGACCGGGGTATCCATAAAACACATCACTGCCCCCAGTAACCATGCACACAGATTAAAATCACGAAATATATCGTGCCATTCAGGTATGCATTGCAGTTGATGTGCCTATGGTCTCGCCTGACTGAAGCTGTATGTTCAGTCCGTACGCGCCACGTTTTTCAACGAGTATGTTGACACGTACATTTCCGGAGTCTGGAAATCGGCTACTCCCCAACGACGGGCGCAACCTTAACATATATTGAGAATATAAAACAAGAAACAGGGAAATAATATTTGACTTCTAATTGAAAACGATTTTCATTTAGATTTATTTATAAACAGAACGTTAAAATAAATAACATTACGGACGTTGTAATATAGCCTTAGCTATGTTTTGTTTTCAAAAATATATAAAAAACATAGTTCAGGCTATCTTTCTAATTCACTGATTTGAAATGAGAAGCTTATATATTTTTTCAAGATCGTCTATATTTCGTACGCGAACCAGCAATCTCCGCTGTTCTAATTGCATCACCAGCACGCCGTCCTCTGATAAATTCATCTCTTTAATGCGGTTATATTCAATCCAGACGTTGGCAAAGAAAAAACCTTTTTGCTTGAAGATGATTTTCGGCGTACGGATCCAGAACAGATACAACCCCATCAATATCAGTGCGCATAATAACCACGTGGTGAATTGCGCCCCGTGGCTGGTGACGTTGTTGTAAATAAGAATAGCTACCAGGCCAATGAAGATAACACTGTCAACACGGCTGCGAGGAAGCAGGGCGACCGTCAGCAGAGTAAGGCCATTACGGCGGGGCATGATGAACTGATCGTAAATGGCATACGCCAGCAGCGAAAAGATAAAAAGAACCAGCACCAGGTCCGTGATAGTCATGAATCCTCAATCCTCTGAATAGAAAAACCGGGGGCAAGCCCCCGGTGGTGTACAACAGTCTTACAGGCCAAGCAGGCCGACAGCGTAGCCCGCGATACCGATGATGAAGAAGCCAACGATAATCCACAGCGGGTTCACTTTCTTACGCAGCAGCCACATACAAGCGAAAGTCAGCAGCAGAGGAACCAGGCCCGGCATCAGCTGGTCAAGGATAGTCTGCACGGTGGTGACGCGAGTCTGACCATCCTGACCGGTGATAGTGGAGACCACCAACGGGATATTCACGTGCGTCCACTTGTTAACCAATGCCCCCATGACAAACAGGCCGAGGATTGACGCCCCCTCAGTCAGTTTCTGCAGGAAGCCGCCGCCCATATCTTTAACGATATCGACCCCTTTACGGTAGCCGTATGCCACACCGTAGTAACGGGTTGCCAGACGCACCAGGTTAAACAGGATGAAGAACAACAGTGGTCCAAGCAGGCTGCCGCTCATCGCGATTCCAGCGCCAAGCGCAGCAAATACCGGACGTACCGTACCCCAGAAGATTGGGTCGCCGACGCCTGCCAGCGGTCCCATCAGACCAACTTTGATACCGTTGATAGCACCATCGTCAATCTCTGCGCCGTTGGCACGCTGCTCTTCCATCGCCAGCGTAACGCCCAGCACAGGTGCGGCTACGTACGGATGGGTGTTAAAGAATTCCAGGTGACGCTTAATAGCCTGCTTACGTGCATCGTTGTTTTCCGGGTACAAACGGCGGATAGCCGGTACCATGGAGAAACAAAAACCCAGCGCCTGCATACGTTCGAAGTTCCATGAACCCTGAAACAGGTTAGAACGAATGAACACGCCACGAATGTCACTCGGAGTGAGTTTTTTCTCGGTGGTAGTTTTAGTCATATCAACCATTTCGCTCACCTGCTAGTCCAGTTCGTTATCAAGATCGTTGTTACCAGCTGCCTGAACTGGCGCACCGGCGACGCGGTTATATTTCGGGCTCAGCTGAATGTAGAGGATTGCCATCACTGCGCCAATCACACCCAGAGCAACCAGGTTGAAGTTAGTAAATGCCGCGGTGACGAAGCCGAGGTAGAAGAACGGCATCAGGTAGCCCGCGCGCATCATATTGATGACCATCGCATAACCAACCACTACGATCATACCGCCTGCGATGTTCAGGCCGCCGGTGACGACTTCCGGAATGGCGTTGAGCATGCTCTGAACTTCACTGGTACCTACAGAAATCGCCACGATTACCGCCGGGATAGCGATACGCATAGCCTGCAGGAACAGCGAGGACACGTGCAGCCAGGAGAGCGCCGTCAGGTTGCCGTTTTCGGCCGCCTTATCCGCTGCGTGCTGGAATGCTACGGTGATAGTACGAACGATGATGGTCAGAACCTGGCCTGCTGCTGCCAGCGGGATAGCCAGCGCGATACCGGCACCAATACTTTGGTGACCCGCGATAACCAGAACGGTAGAGATAATTGACGCCAGTGCGGCATCTGGTGCAACCGCAGCACCGATGTTCATCCAGCCAAGGGCGATCATTTCCAGGGTACCACCGATGATAATACCGGTTTTCATATCCCCGAGAACGGCGCCAATAAGCGTACAGGCCACCAACGGACGGTGGAACTGAAATTCATCGAGTACCGACTCCATACCCGCGATACATGCGACGATGAACACCAGCACAATCTGAAGAGTGGTAATCTCCATTGTACTTCTCCTATTGCTATACAGACTTAAGTGTGAAAACTAAGTAAATGCCAGGGAATTATTTCGCCTTGGCAATCAAATCCATCATTTTCAGTTTCTGATCGGTCGAAACTTTACGCGCTTCGAGCTCAATACCGCGTTCGTTGAGTTTTTTGAAGGCTTCGATGTCTTTTTCATCAACAGAAATTGCGTTGTTTACCTGTGTTTTACCCTGACGGAAAGCCATACCGCCAATGTTTACAGAGGTAATTTTCACACCACCTTCAACGATACGTTCCACATCGGTCGGGTTGGTGAACAACAGCATCACACGCTCGCCTGCATATTTCGGGTTGTTGTAGACGCGGATCATTTTCGCGACATCAACCACATGCGCCGTCACACCCGGAGGTGCTACCTGAGTCAGCAGCGTTTTACGCACGGTATCGGCGGCAACTTCATCGCTGACGACAATAATGCGCGTTACGTTGGTTTCTTTGGTCCAGCGAGTGGCTACCTGACCATGAATTAAACGGTCATCGATACGCGCCAGACCGATCTGCATATAATCGTTCGGGCCCATCGGTTTCGCCGGTGCTGCTGCTTTTGGTGCCGCAACGGGGGCAGGAGCGGCCTTTTCCACCGGTTTCGCTTTCAACGCTTTCACGCCTTCGCTACCGGTTTCAACGGCCAGTGCCACTAATTCATCAAAGCTCGGGTTGTCATCACGCGCCATGAAGGTTTCAACCAGCATGGGAATGTTCACACCGGCGATAACTTCGTAATGCTCTTTATCGACGACAATGCGGCTCGCAGCGTTAAACGGGCTGCCTCCCCATGTGTCAACGAGAAACAGCACGCCTTTACTGGTATCGAGTTTTGCCAACTGAGCGTTGTACTTTTCGATCAGCGTTTCGGCATTTTCGCCTGGAACGAAATCGATCCAGCCGACGTTTTCCTGCTCGCCTAACAGCATCTCTGCTGTCTTAAGTAACTGCTCTGCAGCCCAACCATGTGTGCCTATTACAATAGCAATGGTCACTTGCTACCTCCTTTATTATCGTTAACACATCAACGTAAAGATGTATTTGAATCGTCGTCCGCAATCGAATCGATTCAGATAAGGGTTACAAAGAAAAACCTATGATTTTCGTGAATTATTTTAGATATCGAAAAAAATATTTTATGTGATGAAGATCCGTAATTTAACTTCCGATGAAAAGAAATTTCGAAGGGTAAAATATCTCCGAAACAACTTATTGCAAAGGAAGGTAAATCTTTGCTAAAAACCGGTTGTCTCTGTTATGTTTAGCATCTGTTTAATTACTCAGGAGTATAGGGCAGTAGCCCACCATATGGATCGTCACCGACGTCATTTCACCCTCAGGCCGCTTTGCGCCTGTCAGATTGGCACTTTTTGCCACAAATTTTCTCTGCATAATGCTTTAACGCCTGAGATCCTCAGCGCGCAGTTTGGTCATTCCTTAAGCAGGAGCTTGTCATGGAATTATTAATGGACCCGCAGATTTGGGTGGGTTTGCTCACGCTTGTCGTTCTCGAAATTGTTCTGGGTATTGATAACCTGGTCTTCATTGCGATCCTGGCTGATAAGCTGCCGCCGAAACAGCGAGATAAAGCGCGTTTAATCGGTTTATCACTGGCACTGATTATGCGTCTGGGCTTGTTGTCCGTGATTTCGTGGATGGTGACGCTGACAAAGCCGCTGTTTACGGTAATGGACTATGCGTTCTCGGGGCGCGATCTGATAATGCTGCTGGGCGGTATCTTCCTCTTGTTCAAGGCAACGACAGAGCTGCATGAGCGGCTGGAAAACCGTGAACATGATACCGGGCAGACGAAAGGCTATGCGAGCTTTTGGGTTGTGGTGACGCAGATTGTCATCCTTGATGCGGTGTTCTCGCTGGATGCGGTGATTACTGCGGTCGGTATGGTCAACCATCTGCCGGTCATGATGGCGGCCGTCGTGATAGCTATGGCCGTGATGCTGCTGGCTTCCAAGCCGTTGACGCGATTTGTGAACCAGCATCCGACGGTGGTGGTGCTGTGTCTGAGCTTCCTGTTGATGATTGGTCTGAGTCTGGTTGCCGAAGGGTTTGGCTTCCACATTCCGAAAGGTTATCTGTATGCGGCGATTGGCTTCTCGATCATTATCGAGTTGTTTAACCAGATTGCCCGTCGTAACTTTATTCGCCACCAGTCGACCCTGCCGCTGCGTGCGCGAACTGCGGATGCAATCCTGCGTCTGATGGGCGGTAAACGTCAGGCCAGCGCGCAGATGGAATCCGACAATCCGGTACCTGTGCCCGTTCCGGAAGGCGCATTTGTGGAAGAAGAACGCTATATGATCAACGGCGTACTCTCCCTGGCCTCGCGTTCATTACGTGGCATTATGACGCCTCGTGGCGAGATTAGCTGGGTTGATGCGGACCTGAGCGTAGCGGAAATTCGCGAGCAATTGCTTTCGTCACCGCACAGCCTGTTCCCGGTATGTCGCGGTGAGCTGGACGAAATTATCGGTATCGTCCGTGCCAAAGAACTGCTGGTAGCGCTGGAAGAGGGTGTGGATGTGGCGGCGATTGCCTCAGCCTCTCCGGCTATCGTGGTCCCGGAAACGCTGGACCCGATCAATCTGTTGGGCGTTCTGCGTCGTGCCCGCGGCAGTTTCGTGATCGTTACTAACGAATTTGGTGTCGTGCAGGGGCTGGTTACACCGCTGGACGTATTAGAAGCTATCGCCGGTGAGTTCCCCGATGCCGATGAAACGCCTGAAATTATTGCTGATGCGGGCGGCTGGTTGGTGAAAGGCGGAACCGACCTGCATGCATTGCAGCAGGCGCTGGACGTGGATACGCTGGTGGATGAAGACGAAGATATCGCGACGGTGGCAGGTTTAGTCATCGCGGCTAACGGTCATATTCCACGCGTCGGCGATGTTATCGAGGTTGCGCCGCTGAGTATTACGATTGTCGAAGCGAATGACTATCGTGTGGATTTAGTTCGCATTGTTAAAGAACAACCTGCTCACGATGAAGACGAGTAATCGGGTTTAGCGAAACGGCATAACGGGCATACTATGTCGCCCGTTATGCCGGGTGGGCGGCGGCGTGCTGCCCGCCAGCCATTTTGGAAAATCGCATAGCGGCATTGGCTTCGCATACAGAAAACCTTGCAATAAATGTACACCGTGCCGGCGCAAATGCTGTGCCTGCGCCTGCGTTTCAACCCCTTCCGCCACCAGTTCGATATTCAGTCTTTTTCCCAGCGCGATGATGATGTCTGTAACGGTTGAGTTCACGGCATCGGTACCGATCGCAGAAGTAAATGATTTATCAATTTTCAGTACATCCGGGCGGAGTTTTTCCAGCCAGGAGAGCGAGCTGTTGCCAGTGCCAAAATCGTCAATCGCCAGTTTTACGCCAAGGCGATTTAGCTCGCGTACAACCCGATAATCCACATCCAGTAACGCATCACGTTCGGTAAGTTCGATGACTAACTGCTGAATGGGATGCTGGCTAAACCAATACTGGTTGAGATCTTTTAACAGCGTGCCATGGCGAAAATGGCTGGCGGCGACATTGATCCCGATATGAAACTGACTGCTCATGGGGAAGACGTGTCGTTGCTGAATGGTTTCTGCGATGACATGACGCGTCAGGGGCACGATCAGGTTGTGCTCCTCGGCGATGGGAATAAACACTTCGGGAGAGATCCAACCCTGACGCGGATTATTCCAGCGTAACAGGATTTCCACCCCCATGCATTGCTGCGTTTGCGCATTGAGCAGCGGCTGGCAGAACAGCTCGAATTCCCGGGCGGCAAGGGCCAGATTTATCTCCCAGGAGAAACTCATTCTGTTGGCGGTTGCCAGCCACGCCAGGTACCCCACTAACAGACTGAGGATCACCGCCAGCGGCAGTTGTGTTGGCAGATGTTTAATCGCCAGTTCACTGGCGCCCGGACCGGTAACGCTGATAGTAAACGGGAAATGCTGTGATGAGAGCTGGTAGCGTTTTTCATTCTTTAGTTCAGGTAGCGTATCGACAACACCTTGTCCGTAGAGC
>NZ_JAHLQZ010000014.1:0-45673 GCF_018919505.1 Citrobacter sp. S55_ASV_140 | reverse complement strand
AAAATTCAGAGTGTGAGCTACCGCTAAAAACGCGCGTAACTGTTTGATGCTCATTCCCATTTCGCATTCCTTTAACCTATTGAATACCTTTAATTAACATTAAATTGATAAAAAAACCCAATGAGTGAGTCACAAATTTAAAATTAACAAATCATTTTTCTCCCTCAATGATGTCGGCAAGGACAACAGGAGGGGCAAGTATATGGCTGGACTGGATAAACGGGTCGCCACGTATCAAGAGGCGCTGGAAGGACTGACCGACAACATGACGCTGCTCGCGGGCGGTTTTGGCTTATGTGGCATCCCTGAAAATCTGATTGCCGAAGTACGTCGTCGGGAGGTTCAGGGTCTTACCGTGGTGTCAAACAACTGCGGCGTGGACGGTTTTGGCCTCGGCGTACTGCTGGAAACGCGTCAGGTGCGCAAAGTGGTTGCATCCTATGTGGGTGAAAACGCGCTGTTTGAAAAGCAGGTGCTTAGCGGCGAACTGGAAGCCATCCTGACGCCGCAAGGCACGCTGGCGGAGCAGTTGCGCGCTGGCGGCGCGGGGATCCCCGCTTTCTTCACCGCGACCGGATACGGGACCCCCGTGGCCGAAGGAAAAGAGGTGCGCGAGTTTGCCGGACGTCCGTACATTTTAGAACAGGCCATAACCGGAGACTTTGCGCTGGTCAAAGGCTGGAAAGCCGACTGGTACGGCAATGTTATCTATCGCCATACCGCACAGAATTTTAATCCGCTGATGGCCGCTGCCGGGCGCATTACCGTGGTGGAAGTTGAAGAGATTGTCCCCCCTGGCGAGTTGGATCCCGCTTCGATTCATACTCCCGGAATTTTTGTTAACCGCATTATTCAGGGGCAATTTGAAAAACGTATTGAACAACGCACCCTGCGCCAGAAAGGAGCCTGACCATGTTAACGCGTGAACAAATGGCAATGCGTGTCGCCCGTGAGCTGCGCGACGGTTATTACGTCAATCTTGGGATTGGTATTCCCACTCTGGTAGCGAACTACATCCCCGATGGTATGGACGTGATGCTGCAATCGGAAAACGGTTTGCTGGGTATGGGGCCGTTTCCCACAGAAGACGAAATTGATGCAGACATGATCAACGCCGGAAAACAGACCGTGACGGCGCGCAAAGGCGCAGCGATTTTCGACTCGGCGCAATCCTTCGCGATGATCCGCGGCGGCCACGTTGACCTGACGGTGCTCGGCGCGTTTGAAGTCGATGTTAACGGCAATATCGCCTCGTGGATGATCCCCGGAAAAATGGTGAAAGGCATGGGCGGCGCAATGGACCTGGTGGCCGGAGCCGACAACATCATCGTGGTGATGACCCATGCCTCCAAAAACGGTGAGTCAAAATTGCTTCCCGCCTGCACCCTGCCGCTGACCGGCGTGGCCTGCATCAAACGCGTACTTACCGATCTGGCGTTGCTGGAGATTGCCGACGGGGCGTTCATTCTGCGTGAACGCGCCCCGGGTATCAGCGTGGATGACATTGTCGCCAGAACCGCCGGCAAGCTGATCGTTCCTGAAAATGTCCCCGAGATGCAATTTAACTGAGGAGCTGACCATGCAGGATGTTGTTATTGTCGCGGCAACGCGCACCCCGATTGGCAGTTTTCATGGCGCGCTGGCGCCGCTTTCGGCGGTTGAACTCGGTTCGGTGGTTATCCGTTCCCTACTGGAAAAAACGGCCGTGGCGCCTGAGCAAATTGATGAAGTGATTTTGGGTCAGGTGCTCACGACGGGCAGTGGTCAAAATCCGGCCAGACAGACGGCGTTACGCGCGGGCTTACCGGTCACTACGCCAGCGCTAACCATTAATCTGGTGTGCGGCTCGGGCCTGAAGGCGGTGCATCAGGCGGTACAGGCGATTCGCTGCGGTGATGCGCAAATTGTGATTGCCGGTGGGCAGGAGAGCATGAGCAATGCGCCCTATTTCCTCGACGGCGCGCGGGCCGGTCTGCGCCTGGGTCATGCCAGCCTGAAAGACAGCGTAGTGCATGACGGTTTATGGGACGCCTTCAACGACTATCACATGGGCATTACCGCGGAGAATCTGGCGGATAAGTTCGCTATCAGTCGTGAGCAACAGGATGCATTTGCTCTGCACTCCCAGCAAAAAGCAGCTGCCGCGATTGAAGCCGGTCGTTTTAGTGCGGAGATTACCCCGGTCAGCGTTCCGCAGGGGAAAAAACCGCCGCGTGTAGTGGACCGTGACGAACAGCCTCGCCCGGATACTCAGGCTGATAAGCTGGCGCAGCTGAAGCCAGCGTTTCGGCCTGGAAACGGCACGGTGACCGCCGGGAATGCTTCTTCAATCAATGATGGCGCCGCGGCGGTGATGCTAATGAGCGCCGCCAAAGCCGCAGAACTCAATTTGCCGGTTCTGGGACGGGTTGCGGGCTACGCGGTCTCCGGCGTCGATCCGGCCATTATGGGTATTGGGCCAGTAGAAGCGTCACTTCAGTGTCTGCAACGGGCTGGCTGGGCGCTGAACGATGTTGATCTCATTGAAGCCAACGAAGCGTTTGCCGCACAAGCGCTGGCGGTTGGCGAATCACTGAACTGGGATAGCAGCAAAGTTAACGTCAATGGCGGCGCGATCGCGCTGGGTCATCCGATTGGTGCCTCCGGGTGCCGGATTCTGGTGACCCTGCTGCATGAAATGGCCCGCAGCAACGCCGCCAAAGGGTTGGCCACACTGTGCGTAGGCGGTGGTCAGGGTGTCGCGCTGGCAGTAGAGCGTCCGGGGGGATCTCATGAAAAATAAGCAAATTTGCGTACTGGGCGCGGGTTTAATGGGCGTCGGCATCGCCACCCACTTTGCCCGCTTTGGTCACGATATCTGGTTGTACGACACCGATAGCAGCCGAATTGCGGAAATTAGCCTTATTGCCAGCGGTATTGTGGATGAGCTTATTGCTACTGAACAATTTGCTCTAAGCGAAAAAGCATCGGTTATGAACCGTCTACACGGTACGACATCGCTACAGGATATTGCCGCGTGCGGATTGCTGATTGAAGCCATCCCGGAACGCCTCGAACTTAAACATGCGCTGTATGCGCAACTGGAAGAGCTGATCGCACCGGAGGCGGTGATCGCCAGTAATACCAGCGGACTGCCACCCGATGCCCTGGCAGAAAAGCTTGCCTATCCTGAGCGGTTGCTGATTGCCCATTTCTGGAACCCGCCACACTTTATTCCGCTGGTTGAAATTGTGCCGGGGACGGCAACGAAGGCGGAATATCTCCATGAATTACAACAACTACTGCTGTCGATGCAGCTGGAAGCGGTCGTACTCGATCGCGCCGCGCCAGGGTTTGTCGGCAACCGTCTGCAATTCGCCCTGCTGCGTGAAGCGTTGCATATCGTTAAAAGCGGTATCGCCAGCGCGGAGGTAGTGGATCAGGTAATGCGTGCCTCGCTCGGACGACGCTATGCCATGGTTGGCCCGCTGGAGGCGGCTGATATGACGGGTCTTTCTACGGTACAGGACATTTGTCGGCATCTGTTACCCACGCTCGCCACCGGTAGCGACATGATGTCGCTGGTCGCTGACAAGGTCGCCAATGGTGAAACCGGTTTGCGCAGCGGCCAGGGATTTTATCGCTGGGATGATTCGCGCAAGAAGTACATCCAGCAACGCAGAGAGCACCAGCTGCGCTTTGCCCTGAAACCGTAACTTCTCTTTCTGTACCCACTATAACAATGATATTGAGGAGTCATGATGAGTGTATTAATCGCCCTGGCAGCGCTGGGCCTGCTGATGCTTGCAGCCTATCGCGGATACAGCGTCATCCTGTTTGCCCCCATCGCGGCATTAGGTGCTGTATTGCTTACCGAACCCAGCGCCGTCGGCCCTGCCTTCACCGGCCTGTTTATGGAAAAAATGGTCGGTTTTGTGAAGCTTTACTTCCCGGTATTTTTGCTGGGTGCGGTGTTTGGCAAGTTAATCGAGTTGTCTGGTTTTTCCCGCTCTATTGTTGCCGCCGCCATCAATATTCTCGGGCGGCGTCACGCCATCCCGGTGATCGTGCTGGTGTGCGCGCTGTTAACCTACGGCGGGGTATCGCTGTTCGTCGTGGCGTTTGCGGTGTATCCCTTTGCGGCGGAGCTGTTCCGCCAGAGTAATATCCCTAAGCGCCTGATCCCGGCCACCGTTGCGCTGGGCGCGTTTTCCTTCACGATGGACGCCTTGCCGGGCACGCCGCAGATCCAGAATATTATTCCGACCAGCTTCTTTGGGACTAACGCCTGGGCCGCGCCGTGGCTGGGGCTGATAGGCTCGCTGTTTATTATTTTCGTCGGTCTGGTTTATCTCGAACGTCAGCGTCGTAAAGCGCAGGCAAAGAATGAAGGCTATGGCACTGAACTGTTAAACGAGCCGGAAACGCCGGATAACATTAACCTGCCGAACCCGATAATCGCTATCTCTCCGCTGATTCTGGTTGGGGTATTTAACCTGCTGTTTACCCGCTGGATCCCACAGTGGTACGGCGCAACACATCAACTGGAACTGCCAGGCCTTGCCAAACCGATTACCACCGAAGTCGGTAAAATTACCGCTATCTGGGCGGTGGAAGCGGCGCTGATTTCAGGGATCCTGCTGGTGGTGCTGTTCGGCTATCGCAACATTAAAGGTCGCCTGGCGGAAGGCAGTAGAACGGCGGTTGGCGGCGCGATCCTCGCGGCCATGAACACCGCGTCGGAGTATGGTTTTGGTGCGGTGATCGCTGCCCTGCCGGGTTTCCTTGTGTTGTCAAAAGCGCTGGCGGCGATCCCCGACCCGCTTCTTAACGAAGCCATCAGCATCACCACGCTGGCCGGGATCACCGGCTCGGCGTCTGGCGGAATGAGTATTGCCCTCGCCGCCATGTCTGACACTTTTATTGCCGCTGCCCATGCCGCCAATATTCCACTCGAAGTCTTCCACCGCGTGGCGTCAATGGCCAGTGGCGGCATGGATACCCTGCCGCACAACGGCGCGGTCATTACCCTGCTGGCTATTACCGGCCTCAGCCATCGTCAGGCGTACGGCGGGATTTTCGCCATCACCGTGATCAAAAGCCTGGCCGTGCTGTTTGTTATCGGCGTCTTCTACACCACCGGAATTGTTTAAGGAGAATCATCATGAACTTAACGGGAAAAACCGCCCTGGTTACCGGCTCGACCAGCGGTATTGGATTAGGCATCGCTCAGGTGCTGGCACAAGCGGGCGCTTCGTTGATCCTCAACGGGTTTGGTGATGTCGAAGCCGCCAAAGACGCCGTGGCGCAGTATGACAAAACGCCAGGCTACCACGGCGCGGACCTGAGCGATGAAGCGCAAATTGCTGACATGATGCGCTATGCCGCAAGCGAATTTGGCGGTGTGGATATCCTGGTCAACAACGCCGGGATCCAGCATGTGTCTCCGGTAGAAACCTTCCCGGTTGAAAAATGGAACGCAATTATTGCTATTAACCTCTCATCCGTTTTTCACACTACGCGACTGGCGCTGCCAGGCATGCGCGCACGGAACTGGGGACGCATCATTAATATCGCCTCGGTTCACGGCCTGGTGGCTTCTAAAGAGAAATCCGCGTACGTGGCAGCCAAGCACGGCGTGGTGGGATTAACCAAGACCATTGCGCTGGAAACCGCGCAGACCGGCATCACCTGCAATGCGCTATGCCCCGGTTGGGTGCTCACACCGTTGGTCCAGCAGCAGATTGATAAACGTATTGCCGAAGGCGCTGCGCCTGACGTCGCACGTGACGCCCTGCTGGCGGAAAAGCAACCGTCGCGCGAATTCGTCACGCCGGAGCAGTTAGGGGAACTCGCGTTGTTTTTATGTTCAGACGGTGCGGCGCAGGTACGAGGCGTTGCGTGGAATATGGATGGCGGCTGGGTGGCGCAATAACATCATCGGGTGCCGGATAAGACGTAGTCGCATCCGGCACGCCACGATTAAGACTTCAGCTGATAATCCAGTGTAATTTCCGCGTTCAGTACCTGCGAAACTGGGCAGCCGGCCTTCGCTTTCTGGATGATGCCGTCAAACGTGGCGGCGTCTATCCCCGGAACGCTTACCTCACTGTGCAGCGCTACTTTGGTTATCGCAAATCCCGCATCCACCTTATCCAGAGAAACATCGGCAGTGGTATCAATGGCGTCTGGCGTAAAGCCCGCATCGCCCAGCATTAACGAAAGCGCCATTGAGAAGCAGGCGGCATGGGCCGCGCCAATCAACTCTTCAGGATTGGTGCCTTTTACCCCTTCGAACCGCGTATTAAACCCATACGGTTGCTGATTCAGCACGCCACTTTCGGTCGATACGGTACCTTTACCGCGTTTAATGTCGCCTTCCCAGTGTGCCTGACCCTTCTTATGGATAGTCATTACCGTTCTCCTGTGTTGTCGTTGAAGTTACAAGTATAGGACGCCTGAGAAAATGCATGATCCATCCGGGATAGTTCTGCATTTACCGCTTAAGCATTGACCTTTCAGACAAAATGACCGACCATCCTGAAAGCCGTTATTTTAAACATCGGCTTTCTATCAGGTTGTATTTCGTCCGTTGTTATACGGGCTCGCCCTTGAAACCAGAAACAGGATTAAGGAGTTAGAATGAAATCGAACCGTCAGGCCCGTCATATTCTTGGACTGGACCACAAAATCTCAAACCAACGTAAAGTCGTGACCGAAGGTGACAAAACCAGTGTGGTCAACAATCCTACCGGAAGAAAACGCCGCGCTGACGGCAAATAGTCTTTCGCAGGTCTGACTGAATAACGAGATAAACACCATTGCAACCGCAGTGGTGTTTTTGCTTATAAAACCCCATACCCCATTCACAATGCTTTATACTTCGCCCGTTTCCCTGGCGGACAGGCCACATACGATCATAAAGAACGCCAGGGACGGTTATTCAAAAAAGAGTGAGTGACATGGAAAACGAAACTAAAAAACTGCGTTCCCTTTACATCCCCTACGCTGGCCCGGTACTGCTGGAATTCCCTTTACTGAATAAAGGGAGCGCTTTCAGTGTGGAAGAACGCCGTAACTTCAACCTGCTGGGGTTACTGCCGGAAGTGGTCGAGACGATTGAAGAACAGGCTGAACGCGCCTGGATCCAATATCAGGGATTCAAAACCGAAATCGACAAGCATATTTACCTGCGTAACATTCAGGACACCAACGAAACCCTGTTTTACCGACTGGTGCATAATCACCTTGATGAGATGATGCCGGTTATCTATACCCCAACGGTAGGTGCTGCCTGTGAGCGTTTCTCTGAGATCTACCGTCGCGCGCGCGGTGTGTTTATCTCTTATCAGAACCGCCACAATATGGACGATATCCTGCAGAACGTACCTAACCACAATATCAAAGTCATCGTCGTCACCGACGGTGAACGTATTCTGGGCCTTGGCGACCAGGGGATCGGCGGGATGGGTATTCCGATCGGTAAGCTGTCGCTGTATACCGCGTGTGGCGGAATTAGTCCGGCCTACACCCTGCCGGTCGTCCTGGACGTCGGTACCAACAACCAGCAACTGCTGAACGATCCGCTGTATATGGGCTGGCGTAATCCGCGTATCACTGATGATGAATACTACGAATTTGTCGATGAATTCATCCAGGCTGTGAAGCATCGTTGGCCGGACGTGCTGCTGCAATTCGAAGACTTCGCGCAGAAAAATGCGATGCCGTTGCTGAACCGCTATCGCGATGAAATTTGCTCGTTTAACGACGATATTCAGGGCACCGCAGCGGTTACCGTTGGTACGCTCATTGCCGCCAGCCGCGCGGCGGGTAGCCAGTTAAGTGAACAGAATATCGTGTTCCTTGGTGCGGGCTCAGCCGGTTGCGGGATTGCCGAGCAGATCATTGCGCAAATCCAGCGTGAAGGTTTAAGCGAGGAAGCGGCGCGTCAGCGCGTGTTTATGGTCGATCGCTTCGGCCTGTTAACCGACAAAATGCCGAACCTGCTCTCCTTCCAGACCAAGCTGGTGCAAAAACGCGAAAATCTGCAGCACTGGGATACGCAAGAGGATGTGCTGTCGTTACTCGACGTGGTGCGTAACGTTAAGCCGGATATCCTGATTGGTGTTTCCGGACAGACCGGCCTGTTTACCGAAGAGATCATCCGCGAAATGCACAAGCATTGTTCGCGCCCCATCGTCATGCCGCTGTCTAACCCGACTTCACGCGTGGAAGCTACGCCACAGGATATTATCGCCTGGACCGAAGGTAACGCCCTGGTTGCGACCGGTAGTCCGTTCGCGCCGGTAGTGTGGAAGGAAAAAGTCTTCCCGATTGCCCAGTGTAACAACGCCTATATTTTCCCGGGTATCGGGCTGGGTGTTATTGCTTCCGGCGCATCGCGCATTACCGATGAAATGCTGATGTCGGCCAGTGAAACACTGGCGCAGTATTCACCGCTGGTGCTGAACGGCGAAGGACTGGTGTTACCGGAACTGAAAGACATTCAGACAGTTTCCCGTGCGATTGCTTTTGCCGTGGGTAAAATGGCCCAGCAGCAAGGCGTAGCTGTGAAAACGTCCGCCGAAGCGCTGCAACAGGCGATTGACGATAATTTCTGGCAGGCGGAATATCGCGACTACCGTCGAACGTCTATTTGACGGTTTGCCCGGCAGCAGAGTCTGCCGGGCAATTTTAAGCGTTCGATGAACGAAATACAGTATGTAGATTACTGTTCTGAAAGTTCCAGCTCAGCGATAACCGGCAGGTGATCGCTCGCCGTAGACCACGTAAATTCGGGTGAGTTATGTGGAATTTCCAGATTTTTGACGTTCCACTTCTGCCCTTTAAACGTGAAAATATGGTCTATATCGATCGCAGGGTTAACGGCTGGCCAACTGCGGGTATCAACCCCTTCTTTCGTCACTTCGTTGAAAAAGTAACGTATTTCTTTCAGCGGCTGCTCGTCCCGGGTCGAATTAAAGTCCCCTGCAAGGATTTTAATTGAGGAGGCGATATCCGGGAAATCTGATGTCGCGTCGCCAATGCTGATATCTAAAAGATAGCGGGCTTGTTCCGTACGCATGGTAGGATCTTTTTGCCAGTCGAGATGGGTCACCATAATGATGGGGGCAGAATCAAACCCAGGCACGTCAACCTGCGCCAGTAACGCCACGCGTTGTTCAGCATTACCCGACGGTAATTTTACCACCTGCGTATGCAATATTTTATATTTGGAAAGCAGTCCTAACCCGTACTCACCGCCATCAAAATCGAGCGCTTTACCAAAGGCGTAATACAGTTTATTGGCATCAGCGATTTTTTTGAGTTGATCGATCTTTTGACTGCGCCCTGTTTTATTATCAACCTCTGGCACTGCTATAATATCTGCATCTATTCTTTTAATAGCTGAATTAAGTGCCGTAAAATCCGCCACATCAGCAGATGCTTCATTTTTACCAATGTTATAGGTGGCAATCTTTAAATGCGGGTTATTCTGCGTGTAAATTTTGTCAGGAACACCACCCTTTTGCACTTTAAGTATCTCATTACCAGCGAGTTTTTCACTTGCTTGTGCATTTGCAAATAAACATCCCAGCGCAATCATCGTCAATGTCATTGTTTTTTTCATGTCATCTATTCTCCAATTAATAAAATAGTGAGCGACAGCGTACCGGAGAACAGCGATCGTTATTGTGATCCTTAACTCAAGCTTTCGACGCGACGAAAATTAACTTTTTCCTGATTTATTTGTCTTGTGATCTGCTGGGCGTTCAAAGCTTGCGCTACCGCGTATGTTGCGCTTACACTTTCATCACCGATTAACATTCTGAAAAACAAAAGGAGGATACTTATGCTGTACTGTGAACGTTTTATCGTTTCACATGCTTTTGGCGATCGCCAGTGCTCAAGCGTTATCGGTATCGTGCTGCGATAACTTCTGCTTGAGCGAAGCTAACTTCTCAATCCCCTTCTCTCGGGCTTACCGGGTTATCGTCAGCGATGTTTGACGAGGCGTTTTTACGCCTGTAACTCTTGAGTAAGCAACAATGAGCACATTACTAACCGCACAATCCTTACACGTTGATACGGCATTTGGCACGCTATTCGACGATCTTTCCTTCACCCTGAAAAAAGGTGACCGCATCGGGCTTATCGGTTACAACGGCTGCGGCAAAAGTACGCTGTTAAAACTGCTTGATGGCACGATTTCACCCACCAGCGGGTCTATCGCGCAGGCGAATCACTGTCATCTCGCACGTGTGGAGCAACATTTACCTGACGATATACTGCCGCTTACGTTGCAAGAGGCGGTGCTTGCTCAACTTCCCGAACATGAACGCGCGAGCCAGCAATGGCGAGTTGAAGCGTTGCTGGCCGAAATGGGTTTCACGCCGGAGAATTTATCTCTGACAGCACAAACGCTGAGCGGCGGACAACACACGCGCCTGTTATTAGCGCGGGCGCTGATGCGAAATCCTGACCTGCTACTGCTGGATGAACCGGGTAACCACCTGGATTTGCCCACATTACTGTGGCTGGAACAGTTCTTACAGAACTGGTCTGGTAGTTTTGTGGTGGTTTCCCACGATCCGCAGTTGCTGGATGCCGTAACTCACGGGACCTGGATCCTGCGCGATCGCACCCTGCATGCCTTCGATCTGCCCTGTAGCGCGGCGCGTCAGGCTCTGGTAGACAGAGACGCCAGCGATGCTTTGCGCCATAAGGCTGAACAAAAGGAGATCGACCGCGTCACCGCCAGCGCCAAACGGCTGGCGACCTGGGGGCGGGTCTACGACAACGAAGACCTTTCCCGTAAAGCCAAGCAGATGGAAAAACAGGTGCTGCGCCTGAAAGAGGTACAGACCGAAGTAACCTCGGGAAGTCAGTGGACACTAACATTGCAGGGTGATGCCCTGCGTGCGGATCGTTTGCTGGAGATGACTCATCTGTCCGTGGCCCCTGCTCCTGGCGCAGATTCGCTGTTTTCGATAGCCGGTATCCGCGTAAAAAGCGGCGATCGCGTGGCGATTGTCGGGCGCAATGGGTGTGGGAAATCATCGCTGTTAAGGCTTATCTGGCAACAGTTTCACTCACAGCTGGCATCGCCTTCATTGGTGTTACACCCGCGCGTTACGCTGGGGTATTACGATCAAACGCTGCACCAACTCGCTGATGACGACTCGCTGTTTGACGCGCTGGAAGCGTTTGCTCCTCAGCCTGATATTCGCAAAATGGCCTTGATTAGCGCGGGCTTTCCATGGGTTCGTCACGCACAGCGGGTCAGTACATTAAGTGGTGGCGAGCGTTCCCGGTTATTGTTTGTGGGACTGACGCTTGCGCGTTATAGCCTGCTGATGCTCGATGAACCGACCAACCATCTGGATATGGAAGGCAAAGAGGCGCTGGCAGAAACGCTGCAAAGCTATCACGGCGGCGTGCTGCTGGTCAGTCATGATCGCCAGCTTATCAGCAAAAGCTGTAACCGGTTCTGGTTTATTGAGAACGGCGAACTCAGCGAATGGCACGATCTCGACGCGATCAACGCGCGAATTCGGGAAACATCTGCTGAGATACCGGTCCCGAAAACGGTGGTTGAAGCGAGAAATGAAATAAGCCGCGACAGTGATGTGTTACTGGAACAACTTCTCGAACTGGAGCAGCGGCTGGCCGACGATCTCGCTCGTAAGCCGAAACATCAAAAACCGCTGTTACAAGCGCAATGGCGTCAGGAGATTGCGCGTCTGAACTCAATACTGGAGTAAACCGCATTGCCGGATGGCGCAAGCTTATCCGGCCTACATCAGCAAAATGCGCCTGTAGGCCCGTCATCCGGCATGCCATGTATTACTGCGGTTTTTTCTCTTTCCAGGCATCCCAGGCCTGTTTGATCTCTTGCTTTGCCGTAGCGGCGTCGTTGAAACCGTTTAATTCTACCTTTTTGCGCCCTTCCGGCAGATCTTTGTACACGCGGAAGAAAGATTCCAGGCGTTGCACTTCAATCTTGGGCAGATCGCTCAACTCTTTGATGTCATCATAAGTCGGGTCAATTTTACTGGCCGGAACGGCGACAATTTTGTCGTCCTTTTCTCCGCCGTCGATCATCTTCAGCACGCCAATCGCGCGCAGCTTAATCAATGTTCCTGGGGCCAGTGGCGCACGGGTATAAAAAATGACGTCCAGCGGGTCGCCGTCACCGGCTAAAGATTGAGTCAACGAGCCGTAGTTGGCAGGATAGGCAACCGGCATTGACTGGAAGCGATCGGCAACGATAAAACCGGTTTTGGCGTCGGTTTCATATTTAATCATTCCACCTGCCGGGATTTCAGTTACGGCATAAAACTCTTCCGGGTTATTTTCCGGCTGAGGAAATTCGAGGATGTTCTGCGCCTGAGCGGACGCACAAAGAAACACGCTGACTGCGAGTAATTTTTTTACCAGATGCATTGTCTTTTAACTCTTCTATTATTAAAGACAACACCTTACGTTGAGCAGATGACAGAAACATGACGTTTTTTTGGCAAAAAAATGGCGCTACCGATGTAGCGCCATTACGTGGAGGTAACGTCAGGGATTAGTTAACCCCTTCCTCGCTCTCTTTTTTCGCTTCTTGTCTTTCGACTTCGCGATACCAGCGCGGGTGATGTTTCTTCGCCCAGCGACGGCTCACTTTCCCTTCGATCATGCCTTTAATAGAGCCTTTCACCCAGAATGCCATATACATATGGATGAGGATGGCGTGCATCAGGATAATGCCTGCCGCCGCATGGATCAGCAGGCTATAACGCACGACCTGCATCGGGAAGAACTGTGCAAAGTACGGACGCCAGATAATAATGCCGGTAATCAGCAGCACGAAAATCATGCTCATGATCGACCAGAACATCATTTTCTGTCCGGCGTTGTACTTGCCCACATCCGCCACTTTATGTTCATTGCCTTTCAGCACTTCCACAATGTTTTTCAGCCACGGAATATCTTTTTTATCCGGGATGTTGTGGTGAACAAAGCGTACAAACATGAACATTAACGCCACGAAGATCAGCAGCCCGAAGAACGGGTGCAAAATACGCCCCATCTGCGGCGTACCGAAAGTCTGCGTCAGCCATTGCAGAGTCGGGAAGAAAAATGAAATCCCCGACAGCGCCACCAGGAAGAAGCAGATCACCACCGTCCAGTGACAGGCGCGGTCGATAAACTTCGTGCGCACAATCATTTTCGACTTACTCATGATGATCCTCCTCGTCGTCGTCCACTTCCTTATTCGGACCAATACCAACGTAGTGGTAAATAAGTCCGGCGAAGGTGGCGATAAATCCGGCTGCGGCCAGTGGTTTCAGCGCCCCTTTCCACAGATTGATAGAGGTATCAATCTGCGGATCTTTCGGCAGGCCGTGGTACAGCTCCGGCTGGTTGGCATGATGCAGAACGTACATTACATGCGTCCCCCCCACACCTTCCGGGTTGTAGAGTCCGGCGTGTTCGAAACCGCGAGCTTTCAGTTTGGCCACCCGCTGTTCGCCCATTTCCAGCATTTCCTGCTTGGTGCCGAAATGTATTGCCCCTGTTGGACAGGTCTTGACGCAGGCAGGCTCCTGCCCGACGCTGACGCGGTCCACACACAGCGTACATTTATACACGCGGTTATCCTCTTTATTGAGGCGCGGAATATTAAATGGACACCCGGCAATACAGTAGCCGCAGCCAATGCAGTGCTCTGACTGGAAATCGACAATCCCGTTGGCGTACTGAATAATCGCCCCGGCAGACGGGCATGCCTTCAGGCAGCCCGGATCTTCACAGTGCATACAGCCGTCTTTACGAATTAGCCACTCAAGCTTGCCGTTCTGTTCGGTTTCGCTAAATCGCATCACCGTCCAGGATTTGGCGCTGAGATCGGCGGGGTTGTCATACACCCCGACGCAATGACCGACTTCATCGCGGATATCGTTCCACTCTGAACATGCCACCTGGCAGGCCTTACAGCCTATACAGGTGGACACATCGATCAGTTTCGCGACCTCTGCTTTGTAATCACGGGCCTGAGGCGGCGGCGTGATGGAGTTTGTTGCGGACCGTTTGATGATGTCCTGCGTTTCCATAGACATATATTCGCCCCCTTACGCCTTCTCGATGTTTACTAAAAACGCTTTGTATTCCGGCGTTTGCGAGTTTGCATCACCGACATTCGGCGTCAGGGTGTTGGCGATATAGCCTTTACGCGCGACTCCTTCAAAGCCCCAGTGGATCGGGATCCCAACCGTTTCAACCTGCTGACCGTTGACGTTCAGGGTACGCAGACGACGCGTAACCACCGCAACTGCGCGAATAAATCCACGCTTGCTGCTGACTTTCACGCGATCGCCGTTATTGATACCTTTCGCTGCCGCCAGCGTTTCGCTGATTTCCACAAACTGTTCTGGTTGAGCAATCGCATTCAGCAATGCGTGCTTGGTCCAGGTATGGAAGTGTTCGGTCAGACGATAAGTCGTCCCAACGTACGGGAAGTCCTGTTTGGTTCCCATGCGTAGCTTATCCGCCTCGTACAGACGGGCTGCCGGGTTGGAGATTACGTTCGGGTGCAGCGGGTTGGTACCCAGCGGCGTTTCCATTGGCTCGTAGTGTTCCGGGAACGGCCCTTCCGCCATCTTATCAATGGCGAACAGACGACCCAGACCTTCCGGCTGCATGATAAACGGATTGGTGCCGCTGCCAGGCGCCGCGGTGTTGAAGTCCGGGATGTCGTTCCCCGTCCACTTCGTACCGTTCCACTGGATCAGCATGCGTTTTGGATCCCACGGTTTACCCTGCGGATCCGCCGACGCGCGGTTATACAGAACGCGACGGTTCAGTGGCCATGCCCATGCCCAACCCAGCGTATTACCCAGCCCTGACGGGTCGGCGTTATCGCGGTTGGCCATCTGGTTGCCCTGCTCGGTCCAGCTACCGGTATAAATCCAGCAGGAAGATGAGGTTGTGCCATCATCACGCAGCAGCGCAAAGCTATTGAGCAACTGGCCTTTCTTCGCAATCAGCACACCGTTGGCATCATAGAGATCTTCCAGCGCATAGCCGTTGTTCTCTTTCGCCACTTCTTCTGAATGCGGTTCGTCCGGCTGCTTATAGTTCCAGCTCATTTTCAGTACAGGTTCTGCGGCTTTACCGCCCTCGGTGCGATACATATCGCGCAGACGGTGGTATATACCGGCCAGAATTTCGCCGTCGTTACGGGCTTCGCCCGGCGCGTCCTGACCTTTCCAGTGCCACTGCAACCAGCGACCGGAGTTGGCAATTGAACCGTCCTCTTCCGCAAAGCAGGTTGACGGCAAACGGAAGACTTCGGTCTGGATAGATGCCGGATCAACGTCGTTTGATTCGCCGTGGTTTTGCCAGAACGTTGAAGTTTCTGTCACCAGCGGATCGATAACGACCAGATACTTCAGTTTGCTCAGGGACTGCACCACTTTGTTTTTGTCCGGGAAGGACGCAACCGGGTTAAAGCCCTGACAGATGTAACCGGTGACTTTTCCGCTGTCCATCATGTTGAAGTATTTGATCACGTCGTAGGACTGATCCCACTTCGGCAACCACTCAAAGCCCCAGTCATTCTCTTTCTGCGCCGCATTGCCGTAGAAAGATTTCATCAGGCTAACGAAAAACTTCGGATAGTTGCCCCAGTAGTTAACCTGATCGGCCAACGTCGCTTTTGGCGTGTTCGCGGCCAGATAGGTTTGCAGATCTGTCTGTTTTTCTGACGGTAGCGTCAGGTAGCCCGGCAGACTGGTAGAGAGCAGTCCTAAGTCGGTTAACCCCTGAATGTTGGAGTGACCGCGCAAGGCGTTGACACCGCCGCCGGCCATCCCCATATTGCCGAGCAGCAGCTGGATCATCGCCATGGCGCGGATGTTTTGCGCCCCGACGGTATGCTGCGTCCAGCCCAGCGCATACAGGAACGTGGTTGTACGATCGGCTGCGCTGGTGGAAGCCAGCACTTCGCAGACTTTCAGGAAGTCCTCTTTTGGCGTACCGCAGATATTTTCCACCACATCTGGCGTGTAACGGGATACATGCTGTTTCAGCAGGTTCCACACGCAGCGCGGATGACTTAATGTTTCATCGCGTTTGGCGTAGCCGTTTTCATCGAACTGATAGTTCCAGGACGATTTATCATACTGACGTTTTTTCGCGTCATACCCGCTGAACAGACCCTCTTCGAAAGCAAAATCATCCCGCACCAGCAGGCTGGCGTTGGTGTAATGCTTAACGTATTCAGCGTTGATTTTGTTATTTTCAATCAGGTACAGCAAAACGCCGGACAGGAACGTAATGTCCGTGCCGGAACGAATCGGTGCGTAAATATCCGCCACCGAGGCTGTACGTGTAAAACGTGGGTCAACAACAATCAGCGTGGCGTCATTGTTGTTTTTAGCTTCCATCGCCCAGCGGAATCCCACCGGATGTGCTTCAGCGGCGTTACCGCCCATCACCATCACGACGTTAGCATTTTTAATATCAACCCAGTGGTTGGTCATCGCACCGCGACCAAATGTTGGAGCAAGACTTGCTACCGTTGGTCCGTGTCAGACGCGCGCCTGGTTGTCTACTGCCAGCATGCCGAGTGAGCGCACAAATTTTTGCGTCAGCATGCCGGTTTCATTACTTGCTGCAGATGCGCACAGCATCCCGGTGGAAAGCCAGCGGTTAACCGTTACGCCCTGCTCATTTTTCTCAATAAAGTTGGCGTCACGGTCAGTTTTCATCAGCTTCGCGATGCGGGAGAAAGCTTCATCCCAGCTGATACGCTGCCATTTGTCGGAACCAGGAGCGCGATATTCCGGGTAACGCAGACGGTTTTCACTGTGTACGTAATCCAGTAATCCTGCGCCCTTAGGACATAATGCCCCCCGGCTCACCGGATGATCCGGATCCCCTTCAATATGGTAAATCGACTCTTTGGCGTTTTTTGCTCCATCACCCAGGCTATACATTAATAGCCCGCAACCTACGGAACAGTATGTGCAGGTGTTTCGGATCTCTTTGGCGCGTAATAACTTATAGTTTCGTGCCTGAGCCAGTGCCATTTTGGGTGCAAAACCCAGAGCGGCTACTGTTGTTCCCGCCATACCGCCCGCGCAGATTTTAAAAAATTGTCTGCGGCTGACGTCCATTGCTTTCCTCTTTTTTGCAGGGATTCGTACAAGAAATCTCTCAAAGTGCGTAATCGAGGCAGCCTGAAAGATGACATGTACAACTTCGCGACGAAACTATCAGCTATATCCATATTTTTTTTGCGTCAAATCAAAAACGAAACGGTTCCGCTACTAAATAGTGCACTTTGTTTAACCCTTGTACCCATAAGGAGGTATGCAAAAGGTAATTAATTAGCGTGCTACGGTGTAAAAGTGCTATAAATTTCAGCTTATTTTTTGCCAGTGGTATGAACAGAGAAACAGAATGACAAAACAAAAAGCAACGTTAATTGGTCTGATTGCCATCGTACTCTGGAGCACGATGGTTGGACTTATTCGGGGAGTGAGTGAGGGACTGGGACCTGCTGGCGGCGCAGCGATGATTTTTTCATTAAGCGGCCTGTTGCTCATATTTACCGTCGGATTTCCAAATATCAGAAAAATTCCTGTTCGCTATTTAATCGCCGGTAGCGTGCTTTTTGTTAGCTATGAAATTTGTTTAGCACTGGCCCTGGGTTATGCCGCTACCCGTCATCAGGCTATTGAAGTCGGGATGGTAAATTATCTCTGGCCAAGCCTGACGATATTGTTCGCCATATTATTTAATGGTCAAAAATCAACCTGGCTGGTCATTCCTGGATTAATTATCGCATTGACCGGTGTTTGTTGGGTATTAGGTGGTGAAAATGGCCTCAATCCTGGCGAAATTATCAGCAATGTTGCCAGTAGTCCGCTCAGTTATTTTCTCGCCTTTCTGGGGGCTTTTATCTGGGCCACATATTGCACAGTGACCAATAAATATGCAAAAGGCTTTAACGGCATCACGGTGTTCGTCTTACTGACAGCCGCAAGTCTGTGGGTTTACTATTTTGTCACCCCTCAGCCGGAAATGGTTTTCAGCACTCCGGTGACGATTAAAATGTTCACTGCAGCATTAACGTTAGGATTTGCCTATGCTGCGTGGAATATTGGTATTTTGCACGGTAATGTCACCATTATGGCGGTGGGTTCTTATTTTACTCCCGTACTGTCCTCCGCGCTTGCCGCCGTGCTACTCAGCGCCCCGCTATCACTTTCTTTCTGGCAAGGCGCGCTGATGGTTTGCGCTGGCTCGTTACTTTGCTGGTTGGCAACGCGCCGCGCCTGAAAAAAAACCGGGTTTTATCACAAATAAATAAAATCCGGCTATACTTTAGCCAGGCTGATGGATAATTATTGCGCATTGCACTTGTGTTTTTTGTTTATATTTGTTTAATTAAATGTTAAATATATGATTATTAGTTAACGCGTGAAAGTATTTCATGTTTATCTATAACCCTCCGCATGTATATATTATACAAGCGAAACTAACGCCATTTAAACCATAGCTGCCATAATAGTCCCCTGCGTAAATATATCTCATCATATTTGTCACATATTAAGATTAATACAATCAGCTGTATTATGTAGATCTGGATCACACAACTTCAAATATTTCGCAATATTATGAAACTTATTATTGAACTTATACCACTGCGTCATTTAAAAATGGTTTGCCATTGACGAACCCCTTCGTTTAGCAATGGTTTAGGAAACACACCAAGAAAAAATTATAAGGATTATTTAGAATGAAACTTAAATTAGTTGCAGTGGCAGTGACTAGCCTGTTGGCGGCAGGTGCAGTAAACGCGGCTGAGGTATATAACAAAGACGCAAACAAACTGGATATCTACGGTAAAGTTCACGCTCAGCATTATTTCTCTGATGACACCAGCAGCGATGGCGACAAAACCTACGCACGTCTGGGCTTCAAAGGCGAAACTCAGATCAATGACCAACTGGTTGGTTTTGGTCAGTGGGAATATGAATTCAAAGGCAACCGTTCTGAAGATCAGGGTTCCGAAGCAGACAAAACCCGTCTGGCATTCGCTGGCCTGAAATTCGCTGAATACGGTTCTTTCGACTACGGTCGTAACTACGGCGTAGCTTACGACATCGGCGCATGGACCGACGTTCTGCCAGAGTTCGGTGGCGATACCTGGACCCAGACTGACGTATTCATGACTCAGCGTGCTACCGGCGTTGCAACCTACCGTAACACCGATTTCTTCGGTCTGGTTGAAGGTCTGAACTTTGCTGCTCAGTATCAGGGCAAAAATGACCGTAGCAAAGACAAAGAAGCTAATGGCGACGGTTTCGGTCTGTCTTCTACTTACGAGTATGAAGGCTTCGGCGTAGGTGCTACCTATGCGAAATCTGACCGTACTGACTCTCAGAGCAGTGCTGGCAGCGCGTTCAAAGCTGACGGTAAAAACGCTGAAGTATGGGCTGCTGGTCTGAAATATGATGCGAACAACATCTACCTGGCAACCACCTACTCCGAAACCCGCAACATGACCACCTATGGTTCTAAAGTTAACGGTATCGCTGATAAAGCACAGAACTTTGAAGCTGTTGCTCAGTACCAGTTCGACTTCGGTCTGCGTCCGTCCGTTGCTTACCTGAAATCTAAAGGTAAAGACATCAATGGTTACGGCGACCAGGATCTGGTTGAATACGTTGACCTGGGTGCTACCTACTACTTCAACAAAAACATGTCTACCTTCGTTGATTACAAAATCAACCTGCTGGATGACAACGACTTCACCCGCACTGCCGGTGTAAGCACTGACAACATCGTGGCTGTTGGTCTGAACTACCAGTTCTAATTTTGTTGTAGTCTGAATACAAAGCCAGTCCTTTCGGGGCTGGCTTTTTCTCTTGATGTAGTCTCGGTCATAAGGAGTATGCCGTGCAGACGTTCACTGGTCGTTGTCTTTGCGGACAGAGTCATTTTACCGTTGACGTCGAAATGCTGGATGTCTATGCCTGCCACTGTACGTTGTGTCAGAAATGGTCGGGTGGCATCGCTATGTATCTGGAGGCCAGCGCTCATCCGCAGATGTCGCCGGATTCAGCCCAACCCTCACACTTTCCTTCTTCAAATCGTGGTGAACGTTTCTTCTGTTCCGGCTGTGGGTGCCCGCTGTGGTTTACCCTGACGGGTAGCGAACGCTATTTTGTGCCGTGGACGCTACTGGAACTTAACGAGGTAGATCGCCGCCGCCTGGTGTTAGCGGCAGAAATCTATACGGAAACTCAACCTGCATTCTGGAGACTGACGGGGCAATACGCTCGCTTGAGTGGAAAAGAAGTCGAAGAGATGGATTACCCCTGTCATTTAGCCCACTAGTTATTGACGCTGTAGCTTTGCCAGACTGAACCACATCCCTATCGCTAATACGATAAGCATACTGCCAGCGCTGCTTAAGGCCACGCTATGTGACCAGGTAAAGGCTTCTCTGGCAGCCGCCAGCAATGCCTCACTCAGCGACGACGGGAGCGAATGCGCAAGTTGCACCGCTTCACCCATTGATGATGAGGCGCGCTCTATCTCCTGCGGATTAAGTCCGGCAGGTGGCAGAATCGAGGCAGAAAAGCTACGGCTCAACAGTAAGCCAAAGATAGCGATGCCAAGCCCAGCGCCAAGTTCATAAGCCATCGTCTCAATGGCGCCAGCCGCTGCCGCTTTTTCTGCCGGGGCTGCTGCCATGATTGCCGCAGTTGAGGCCAAAAGCGCACTTGCCGCGCTGAATCCGAGCAAGGCCATCAATATCCACGCCTGTATTTGCTGCGTACTGAAATCCGTCATCGCCAGACCGTAAAAACTGACGGCGCTAAGCGCCATACCCGCCGTTGCCACACAACGTAATCCCAGACGTGACACCAACATGCCGGCAATGGGGCCGCTGAAACCACTTGCCAGCATCACCGGCAGCATAAACAGACCGGCCTGATACGGCGTCAAACCGTGCACAAACTGGAGCTCCTGAGCCATCAGCAATTCGAAACCAACCAGCGTAATCATCGCGGTCATCGCCATTACTACGCCACTTAAGATAATGCGATGCGTGAACAGCCGCATATCAATCATTGGCCGGGTAGCCGCTAGCTGGATACGGACAAACTGCCCCAACAGCAATGCTCCGGTTAACAATGTCAGCACGATGGCAGTGGTCGCCATATGACCTTTCAGGGCGGTTTTGGCGCTATAGACCAGCAGCAGAATAGCGACAATCAGCATTATCGCATGACCAAAATTTAACGATTGATCGCGACGTCCAGCCTGGCGTGGCACGAAACGAGCCGTCAATGCCATTACCACCACAACAATAGGCACATTGATTAAGAACACGGATCCCCAATAGAAGTGCTCCAGCAGTATGCCGCCTACTAATGGCCCAAACGCCGCGCCGCCGGAACCGACAGCGGCCCAGACGCCGAGCGCCATATTGCGATGACGCTGTTCGGCAAAGGTGGCGCGAATACCCGCGAGCGTAGCCGGAACAATCATCGCCGCCCCGATCGCTAATACCGCCCGCGTGGCAATCAGCCAACTGGCGCTGTGGGCAAACGCAGCGGCCAGCGATGCCAGGCCAAATACCCCCCCGCCCAACAGCAGCAGACGTTTAAAACCGATGCGATCGCCCAATGCCCCCATTGGCAACACCATGCCAGCCATGACCAGCGAATAAATATCAATAATCCACAGCAGCTCGTTACCACTGGCACCCAGCGTCATACTCAGCGTGGGCGCGGCAACGTGCAGCACCGTTGCATCAATCGCAACAGGGATGTAGACCAGTACAATAATGACTAACGTTAACCACTGACGAAACATAAAACTCCCTAACAAAACCGAAACTGGACACATGTCCAGCTTTAGCGATCCTACGGAAAATTGAACGTATGTCCAACTTTTTGTTAGACTGCGTGCTATAGAGATACAGGAGGAATGATGAGCTATCTGAACCGGGATGAACGTCGGGAAGTGATTCTGCAAGCGGCGATGCGCGTTGCACTGGAAGAAGGGTTTACTGCCATGACCGTACGACGTATAGCGGCGGAAGCCCATGTGGCGACGGGTCAGGTGCATCATCACTTTTCCTCTGCCGGTGAACTCAAGTCACAGGCTTTTGTGCGCCTGATCCGTACCCTGCTTGATGCTGAACTGGTCAGCGAAAACGCCAGTTTTCGGGAACGGCTGCATGCCATGCTGGGCAGCGAAGATGGCGGGTTCGAACCCCATATCAGGCTGTGGCGTGAAGCACAGGTGCTGGCAGATAAAGATCCTGAGATCAAAAGCGCCTATCTGCTGACCATGCGGATGTGGCATGAGGAAACGGCTAACATCATCACTCAGGGACAGAAAGCCGGTGAGTTTTTATCCACCCCAGATGCCGCCGATGTCGCATGGCGTTTAATCGCAGTGGTCTGCGGCCTGGATGGTATGTATGTGTTGGGCATAGAGGAAATGGCCGATCCCGCTTTCGAGCACCACCTGGATCGTATGATTACGCTGGAGTTATTTAGTTGATGTTATAGATGAACAAACAATACATCATTTAAGTTTACAATTAGTAACACTTAACCAACCTGTAATTCTCCCCTTATCCCGCGTTATTGCGCTTTTTTATCTATTCTTTCAGTCAATATTCCCAAAACCTTTCAATAGTTTCTAAAAAGAAGCCGCGCGGCCTGTATGCGTTTATTTCTTTTTCATGAACGGCATGTGCATGGAGAATAATATGTCATCATTAAATGAGAAAAATAATCGTTATCTTTTGACTGACTGGAAACCAGAAAACCCTGCCTTTTGGGAAAACAAAGGCAAGCACATTGCTCGTAGAAATCTTTGGATATCAGTAAGTTGCCTTTTGCTTGCCTTCTGCGTCTGGATGCTGTTTAGCGCCGTAGCCGTCAATCTGAATAAAATTGGTTTTAATTTCACCACCGATCAACTGTTTTTATTAACGGCATTACCCTCCCTTTCTGGTGCAATATTGCGCGTTCCCTACTCCTTTATGGTACCTATATTTGGCGGTCGCCGTTGGACCATTTTTAGCACGATTATTCTGGTTATTCCCTGCGTCTGGCTGGGATTTGCCGTGCAAAATACCGCTACTCCGTTTGGAGTATTTATTATTATTGCGCTGATGTGCGGTTTTGCTGGCGCTAACTTTGCCTCCAGCATGGGCAATATTAGTTTTTTCTTCCCCAAAGCAAAGCAAGGCAGCGCGCTGGGCGTTAACGGCGGTCTTGGCAACCTCGGCGTCAGCGTGATGCAGTTGATCGCGCCGCTGGTGATTTTTCTGCCCATATTTACCTTTTTGGGCGTCCAGGGCGTACCGCAAGCTGATGGCTCGTTATTGTCGCTGGTCAATGCCGCATGGATTTGGGTTCCACTTCTGCTAATAGCCACCCTGGCGGCAGGTATGGGAATGAATGATATTGCCAGTTCGAAGGCTTCTATTGCTTCCCAGTTACCGGTCCTCAAGCGTTTTCACTTGTGGTTGTTAAGCCTGCTGTATCTTGCAACTTTCGGGTCATTTATCGGCTTTTCGGCGGGCTTTGCCATGCTGGCGAAAACGCAATTTCCTGACGTGGATATTCTGCAACTGGCGTTCTTCGGCCCCTTCATCGGCGCGCTTGCGCGATCGGCGGGCGGCGTCATCTCTGACAAGTTCGGCGGTGTACGCGTCACGTTAATTAACTTCATCTTTATGGCACTGTTCAGCGCCCTGCTGTTTCTTACTCTGCCGGGGTCCGGTGAAGGAAACTTTGTCGCCTTCTATCTGGTGTTTATGGGGCTGTTCCTGACCGCGGGTCTGGGAAGCGGGTCGACCTTCCAGATGATTGCGGTGATCTTTCGCAAAATAACGATTTACCGGGTGAAACTGCGCGGTGGTACAGAGGAACAGGCCCAGCGTGAAGCGGTAACCGACACCGCCGCCGCGCTTGGATTCATCTCAGCCATTGGCGCTGTGGGCGGCTTCTTCATCCCCAAAGCGTTTGGTTCATCCCTGGCGCTAACCGGCTCTCCGGTGGGGGCTATGAAAATATTTTTGGTGTTTTACATCGTCTGTGTGCTGGTGACCTGGCTGGTCTATGGCCGTAAATCACAAAAAAAATAACGAAATGGATACCGCTGGATCGGACATTCAGGCAGGCCTGGTGTGCGATTCATCGTCGGCAATATTATCGAAGCAGGAGTTATGTCATGAGTAAACTGTTAGATCGCTTTCGCTACTTTAAACAAAAGGGCGATACGTTTGCCGAGGGGCATGGGCAAGTGATGCACACCAATCGGGACTGGGAAGACAGTTATCGTCAGCGCTGGCAGTTCGATAAAATTGTGCGCTCTACCCACGGCGTGAACTGTACCGGCTCATGTAGCTGGAAAATCTACGTCAAAAACGGACTGGTGACCTGGGAAACGCAGCAAACTGACTACCCGCGCACCCGCCCTGACCTGCCAAATCATGAACCCCGCGGCTGTCCGCGCGGCGCCAGCTACTCCTGGTATCTTTACAGCGCCAACCGCCTGAAATATCCGTTAGTGCGTAAACGTTTGATCGAACTGTGGCGCGACGCCCTGACCCGCCAGTCCGACCCGGTGCTGGCCTGGGAATCGATTATGAACGACCCGCAAAAATGCCAGAGCTACAAGCAGGTACGCGGTCGCGGTGGTTTTATCCGTTCTAGCTGGAAAGAACTTAATCAGTTGATTGCCGCCGCCAACGTCTGGACGGTAAAGACCTACGGCCCGGATCGCGTGGCCGGATTTTCACCTATTCCGGCAATGTCGATGGTCTCCTATGCCGCAGGCACGCGTTATCTTTCCCTTCTTGGCGGCACCTGCCTGAGCTTTTATGACTGGTATTGCGACTTACCGCCTGCGTCGCCAATGACCTGGGGCGAACAGACCGACGTTCCTGAATCCGCCGACTGGTATAACTCCAGTTATATTATTGCCTGGGGTTCTAACGTCCCACAGACCCGTACGCCTGACGCGCACTTTTTTACCGAAGTGCGCTACAAAGGCACTAAAACCATTGCCATTACGCCAGACTACTCGGAAGTCGCCAAACTGTGCGACCAGTGGCTGGCACCAAAACAAGGCACCGACAGCGCGCTGGCGATGGCCATGGGCCACGTCATCCTGAAAGAGTTCCACCTCGACAGGCCCAGCGACTACTTCCTCAATTACTGCCGCCGCTATACCGATATGCCAATGCTGGTTCTGCTGGAGGCACGCGAAGACGGCAGCTACGTGCCTGGACGTATGATGCGCGCTTCAGACCTTGTTGACGGTCTGGGCGAAAGCAACAATCCGGAGTGGAAAACCGTGGCCTTTAACAGCGACGGTGAGCTGGTCGTGCCGAATGGCTCCATCGGCTTTCGCTGGGGGGAGACGGGCAAATGGAACCTCGAGTCGTTGGCCGCAGGGGCAGAAACAGAACTTTCCCTCTCGTTGCTGGGTCAGCATGATGACGTGGCGGGGGTAGCATTCCCCTACTTTGGCGGTAACGAAAACCCGCATTTTCGCAGCGTCAAACAAGAACCTGTGCTGGTACGGCAACTTCCGGTAAAACGCCTCACCCTCGTCGATGGCCGCAGTTGTCCGGTAGTGAGCGTTTATGATCTGGTGCTGGCGAATTATGGCCTCGATCGTGGTCTGGATGACGTTCATAGCGCACAAGATTACAGTGAAGTGAAAGCCTACACCCCGGCCTGGGGGGAACAAATCACCGGCGTGCCACGACGTCATATCGAACAAATCGCCAGAGAGTTTGCCGATACGGCACACAAAACTCATGGCCGGTCGATGATCATCCTCGGGGCTGGCGTTAATCACTGGTATCACATGGATATGAACTACCGTGGCATGATTAACATGCTGGTGTTCTGTGGCTGCGTGGGGCAAAGCGGCGGTGGCTGGGCGCACTATGTGGGTCAGGAGAAACTGCGTCCGCAAACCGGCTGGTTACCGCTGGCGTTTGCGCTGGACTGGAACCGCCCGCCGCGTCAGATGAACAGCACTTCTTTTTTCTACAACCACTCCAGCCAGTGGCGTTATGAAAAACTCACCGCGCAGGAGCTCCTCTCTCCGCTAGCCGACGCGTCGAAATTTAGCGGGCATTTAATCGACTTTAACGTACGCGCCGAAAGAATGGGCTGGCTGCCGTCCGCCCCGCAGCTTAACCTCAACCCATTGACCGTGAAAGCGAAGGCTGAACAGGCTGGTTTGTCTCCTGTGGAATACACCGCACAAGCGCTGAAATCGGGTGATATCCGTTTTGCCTGCGAGCAGCCGGACAGCGGCCACAACCATCCGCGCAACCTCTTTGTCTGGCGCTCTAACCTGCTCGGCTCCTCCGGTAAAGGGCATGAATACATGCTCAAATATTTGCTGGGTACCGAAAGCGGGATCCAGGGAGAAGCGCTCGGTTCAAGCGAGGGCATTAAACCTGAAGAGGTGGAATGGCAGGCTGCGGCGATTGAAGGCAAGCTTGATCTGCTGGTCACGCTCGATTTCCGTATGTCCAGTACCTGTCTGTTCTCCGATATCGTTCTGCCGACCGCCACCTGGTACGAAAAAGATGATATGAACACCTCGGATATGCATCCGTTTATTCACCCGCTGTCGGCGGCGGTCGATCCGGCGTGGGAATCGAAGAGCGACTGGGAAATCTATAAAGGCATCGCCAAAGTGTTCTCGGAGGTCTGTGTCGGGCACCTTGGGCAAGAAACCGATGTCGTCCTGCAACCGCTGCAACACGACTCACCAGCAGAACTGGCGCAGCCGTTTGACATCCTCGACTGGCGCAAAGGCGAATGCGATCTTGTTCCAGGAAAAACTGCGCCTAATATCGCCGTCGTGGAGCGTGACTACCCTGCCACTTACGAACGTTTTACCTCGCTCGGCCCGCTAATGGACAAACTCGGAAATGGTGGCAAAGGTATCTCCTGGAATACCCAGACCGAGGTCGATTTCCTCGGCAAGCTGAACTACACCAAACGCGAAGGTCCGGCGAAAGGTCGACCGCTGATCGACACCGCACTGGATGCGTCGGAGGTGATCCTCGCCCTGGCGCCGGAAACCAACGGTCAGGTGGCGGTCAAAGCCTGGGAAGCGCTGGGCGCCATGACCGGACGCGACCATACGCATCTGGCGTTGAACAAAGAAGATGAGAAGATCCGTTTTCGCGATATTCAGGCGCAGCCGCGCAAAATTATCTCCAGCCCTACCTGGTCCGGTCTTGAAAGCGAACATGTCTCCTATAACGCAGGCTATACCAACGTCCACGAGCTGATCCCATGGCGCACCCTGTCCGGTCGCCAGCAGTTGTATCAGGATCACGCGTGGATGCGTGCATTTGGTGAAAGCCTGGTGGCCTACCGTCCGCCTATCGACACCCGCAGCGTTAGCGAAATGCGCGACGTTCCGCCTAACGGTTTCCCGGAAAAAGCGCTCAATTTCCTGACGCCGCATCAGAAATGGGGGATCCACTCCACCTACAGCGAAAACCTGCTGATGCTGACGCTGTCGCGCGGCGGCCCCATCGTCTGGATCAGCGAGACCGATGCCAAAGAGTTGGGTATTGAAGATAACGACTGGATCGAAGCCTTTAACGCCAATGGCGCGCTTACCGCCCGTGCGGTAGTGAGTCAGCGCGTGCCACCGGGAATGACCATGATGTATCACGCTCAGGAACGAATCATGAACATTCCCGGCTCAGAAGTCACCGGGATGCGTGGCGGGATCCATAACTCGGTCACCCGCGTTTGCCCGAAACCGACGCATATGATCGGTGGCTATGCGCAGTTGGCGTACAGCTTTAACTATTACGGTACGGTCGGCTCTAACCGCGATGAGTTCATCATGATTAGAAAAATGAAAAATATTAACTGGCTGGATGATGAAGGTCGCGATCAGGTACAGGAGGCGAAAAAATGAAAATACGCTCACAGGTAGGCATGGTTCTTAATCTTGACAAGTGTATCGGCTGCCACACCTGCTCCGTCACCTGTAAAAATGTCTGGACCGGGCGCGAAGGGATGGAATATGCATGGTTTAACAACGTCGAGACCAAACCAGGCATTGGTTATCCGAAAAACTGGGAAGATCAGGAAGAGTGGCAAGGCGGCTGGGTTCGCGATGTCAACGGCAAGATAAGACCGCGTCTGGGCGGCAAGATGGGGGTGATTACCAAAATATTCGCCAACCCGGTGATCCCGCAAATCGATGATTACTATGAACCGTTTACCTACGATTATCAGCATCTGCATAGCGCACCGGAAGGCAAAAACCAGCCCACTGCGCGTCCACGTTCTTTGATCGACGGTAAACGGATGGACAAGATTATCTGGGGCCCCAACTGGGAAGAGCTGCTCGCCGGCGAGTTCTCAAAACGCGCCCGTGACCGAAACTTCGAGAAAATGCAGAAGGAGATGTACGGTCAGTTCGAAAACACCTTCATGATGTATTTACCGCGACTCTGTGAACACTGTCTGAACCCAAGCTGTGTCGCCACCTGCCCGAGTGGTGCCATCTATAAGCGTGAGGAAGACGGCATTGTGCTGATCGACCAGGACAAATGCCGCGGTTGGCGTTTGTGTATCAGCGGTTGTCCATACAAGAAAATCTATTTTAACTGGAAGAGCGGTAAGTCAGAGAAGTGCATTTTCTGTTACCCGCGTATTGAGTCCGGCCAGCCGACGGTATGTTCGGAAACCTGCGTTGGGCGTATCCGTTATCTCGGTGTATTGCTGTACGACGCCGACCGCATCGAGGAAGCGGCCAGTACCGAGCATGAGACCGACCTGTATGAGCGTCAGTGAGATGTGTTCCTCAATCCGCACGATCCGGCGGTCATCGAAGAGGCGTTAAAACAAGGCATTCCACAGAATGTTATCGACGCAGCCCAACGTTCGCCGGTCTACAAAATGGCAATGGACTGGAAGCTGGCGCTGCCGTTACATCCTGAGTATCGCACTCTGCCGATGGTCTGGTATGTGCCGCCGTTGTCACCGATTCAGTCGGTCGCTGATGCCGGTGGCCTGCCGCACAATGGCAATATTTTACCGGCGGTGGAATCACTGCGTATCCCGGTACAGTACCTCGCCAATATGCTAAGCGCTGGCGATACCGCCCCGGTACTACGCGCGCTCAAACGCATGATGGCGATGCGCCACTATATGCGCTCACAAACCGTCGAAGGCGTGACGGATACCCGCGCCATTGAGGAAGTCGGTCTGACCGTCGAGCAGGTAGAGGAGATGTATCGCTATCTGGCTATCGCCAACTATGAAGACCGCTTCGTGATCCCGACCAGCCACCGTGAAATGGCGCGCGACGCTTTCCCGGAGAAAAACGGTTGTGGTTTCACCTTTGGCGACGGCTGTCACGGTTCGGATACCAAGTTCAACCTGTTTAACAGCAGCCGTATTGATGCCATCGACATTACCGAAGTGCGCGATAAAGCGGAGGGTGAATAATGCAAATCCTCAAGGTTATCGGACTGCTGATGGAATATCCGGACGAACTGCTGTGGGAGTGTAAAGACGACGCGCTGGCGCTGGTGTCCAGCGATGCCCCAATGCTTATCGAATTTAGCCAGGCACTGCTCAATGCGCCATTACTGGATAAGCAAGCCGAATGGTGCGAGGTGTTTGAACGGGGGCGTGCCACCTCACTGCTGTTGTTCGAACATGTCCATGCCGAGTCGCGTGATCGCGGCCAGGCGATGGTTGATCTGCTGGCGCAGTACGAAAAGGTCGGGCTCCAGCTAAACTGCCGCGAGCTGCCGGATCATCTACCGTTGTATCTGGAGTATTTAAGCGTGCTGCCGGAGGCCCAGGCCAAAGAAGGTTTACAGAATGTCGCCCCCATTCTGGCACTGCTTGGCGGTCGCTTAAAACAGCGCGATACGCCGTGGTATCAGTTGTTTGACGCCCTGCTGCTGCTTGCCGGTAGTCCTCTTTCAAGTGACAGTGTCACCAGGCAGGTTGGCGCAGAAACACGTGACGATACCCGTCAGGCCCTGGATGCGGTCTGGGAAGAGGAACAGGTGAAGTTTATCGAAGATAACGCCACCGCTTGTGACAGTTCACCGTTACAAAACTATCAACGACGCTTTAGCCAGGACGTGGCGCCGCAGTATGTCGACGTCAGCGCGGGAGGTCCGAAATGATACAGTATCTGAACGTCTTCTTTTACGATATCTACCCGTATCTGTGCGGCACGGTGTTTATCCTCGGCAGTTGGTTGCGTTACGACTACGGGCAATACACCTGGCGCGCCTCTTCCAGTCAAATGCTGGACAAACGCGGTATGGTGTTATGGTCAAACTTGTTCCATATCGGCATTCTGGGGATTTTTTTCGGTCACCTGTTTGGCATGCTGACCCCGCACTGGATGTATGCCTGGTTCCTGCCGATTGCGGTGAAACAGCAAATGGCAATGATTCTCGGCGGTGTCTGCGGCGTGTTAACGCTGGTTGGGGGCGCGGGTTTGCTGGTGCGCCGTCTGACGAATCCACGCATTCGCGCAACATCATCCACCGCTGATATTCTGATCCTGTGCATTCTGCTGGTTCAATGCATTCTCGGCTTAACCACTATTCCGTTCTCCGCACAACACCCTGACGGTAGTGAAATGCTGAAACTGGTCGGTTGGGCGCAGTCGGTGGTGACTTTCCAGGGGGGCGCATCTGCGCATCTGGATGGCGTGGCGCCGATATTCCGTGCCCATCTGGTGTTAGGCATGACGATATTCCTACTGTTTCCATTCACACGTCTTGTACACGTGTGGAGTGCGCCGTTTGAGTACTTCACCCGCCGCTATCAAATTGTGCGCTCGCGCCGCTAATTGACTCTGATGCCTGGTGGCCTAAGCGCCACCAGGTCTGCATCGCTATCCCGCTTTTTGTACGCTATGATGCTTCTCCATTCCAGGGAGAACGCTAATGAAACCACAGGTTTACCACGTCGATGCCTTTACCTCGGTCCCCTTTCGCGGCAATTCAGCGGGCGTGGTGCTGCATGCTGACGGACTGAGCGAAGCGCAGATGCAGCTCATTGCCCGCGAGCTGCGTCATTCGGAAACTGCATTCCTGCTGACCAGCAACGACAGCGATGTACACATCCGCTATTTCACGCCGACGGTCGAAGTTCCCATCTGTGGACATGCTACCGTCGCCGCGCACTACGTGCGGGCCAAGGTACTGGGTCTGAGCAACACGACCGTCTGGCAAACCTCGCTGGCCGGGCGCCATCGGGTGGATGTTGAAACTGTAGGGAATGACTATCGCATTAGCCTTGAGCAAGGAACACCTGGATTTGAACCTCCGCTGCAAGGCGCGGTTCGCGCTGCAATTATCCACGCCCTGCATCTGAGCGAAGACGATATGCTGCCAGGGCTGCCGATCCAGGTTGCCACCACCGGCCATTCGAAAGTGATGATTCCGCTAAAGCCTGAGGTAGATCTGGACGCCCTTGCCCCAGATTTGCAGGCTCTGGCGACCATCAGCCAACAAATTGGCTGTAACGGTTTCTTCCCTTTTCAAATCCGTAAGGGCGAAAACGCCACCGATGGACGCATGTTTTCACCCGCAATTGGTATTGTGGAAGATCCAGTCACCGGCAATGCCAACGGGCCGATGGGCGCGTGGCTGGTTCATCACCGACTGATGGCGCATGATGGCAAAACGTTACGTGTTCTGGGGCATCAGGGCCGCGCGCTGGGTCGTGACGGTATAGTTGATGTGAAGGTCGCTATTCGTGATAACCAGCCGGAAAAAGTCACCATTACCGGTTCGGCGGTGATCCTGTTTCATGCCGAATGGGCGATAGATTTTTAATCTATACCTGTGGGCCGGATATGGCGATTACGCCGCATCCGGCACTATTCCCGATGGTGTTATTTCCCCGCTTCCGGGTGCGTATCAAACGCCGCCATTACCGTCGCCAATTCTTCTTCAGTAAATCCATGCTTCACATCATCCACGCCCAATCCAAACCGCGCCTGCAATAAGGCGTACAGGCTGGCGACGTCAGGCAGATTAATCTGCTCTACCGCATGGCCATCCTGATAATGGGTAAAATGAAAATTGGTTAACGTAAATTTACCGCCGTCTGGCAGATGACGGCACATCAGCAGATGGTGACGAAAATGCGACTGCGGCCAATGCGCCGACCAGAAGTTGCCCATCAGATAATCGCTCTGATGCTGCATAACCAGGTCAAAACGGTACATTGATTGCCAGTGTTCGTGATGAAGGAACTGCAAAATCCAGTCTTCACCTTCCTGAATCAGACGATACTCTCCGTGTGGTGTGTGCTGTGCAACATCTGCCTGCAGACGAATCGGCGCTGTCAGCGTTTGCCCACCGAATCCGACGTCAGCGATCCACTGCTCTCCCTGCAGCTCAACCAGCAGCAGACGATGCGTGCGTGGCGGTAGGCTTGACGGATTCGCCAGTACCACACGTCCAAGTAAACTGCGAACGGTAAAACCGATTTCGCGGAGCGCCCGCTCAAATAACCCATTTTGCTCAAAACAATAACCGCCGCGACGCGCCGTCACCAGTTTCTCTTCCAGCGATGCGTCGTCGAGTTGCATTTCGCGTGGCAGCAGTACATCGAGATTTTCAAAAGGAATGGCGCTGTTGTGCAGTAAATGCAGCGCTCGCAGGGTTTCAATGTTGACGTTGGCCGAACCTGACCAGCCAATACGGGCAAAATAAGCGTTTGAAAAAGGCGTCATACCAGCTTCCTGTTTGTGTAATGTTGTACTTATAACGCATTTTTAATTTTACGCTGTCGATTTTGTGCGTTGTTCTTCCTCACGAGGCGACAAAATCGCTAATACCGTTAATATCTAAGTTAATTGTGGTGTGTTATCTCTCAGCCAAGGAGCATCCATGAGCCATTTTCGTCCTCTCGAACTAAAACATGCCAGTCGACTGCTAAATCACGGCCCTACCATTTTAATTACCAGTCGGGACGATCATACAGAGCGGCGGAATGTGATGGCTGCTGCGTGGTCAATGCCCGTTGAGTTTGAACCACCACGTATCGCAATTGTGGTTGATAAAACCGCCTGGTCGCGGGAACTGATTGAACGCAGCGGCATGTTTGGCATCGTTATTCCGGGGGTTGCCGCCGCCAACTGGACCTGGGCCGTTGGCAGCGTTTCCGGTCGCGTGGAAGATAAATTCAACTGCTACGGCATTCCTGTGGTGCAAGGACCGGTGTTGGGTTTACCGCTGATAGAAGCAAAATGCCTGGCCTGGATGGAATGCCGTCTACTGCCTGCAACGGCGGCGCAGGAAAAGTATGACACCCTGTTTGGGGAAGTGGTCTCGGCGGCCGCTGATGAGAGAGCCTTCGTGGAAGGGCGATGGCAGTTTGATGATGACAAGCTCACTACCCTGCATCACCTTGGGGCCGGAACGTTTGTCTCCATAGGGAGACGCATTACCGCAGGTGAATAATTGTCTGCTAACGAATGGCGGCTCATGCTTTTCATCCCTCACCGTCTTCTTAAAACTTCTGAAAAACCAGTCGGATGAATCGCTGTCCTTCCTTGCTGAATCATTTGCGTGAATTATAGTTAAACTTGCTCTAACTCAAATATCTATTCCAAATCCAATCAGTCAAAGCAGCATCCCCCAACTGTACTTATAAAGTGTCAGAGAGGTTTTACGATGCAACTGAATAGAATCGCACAAAGTTTTATCCTTGCCGGGTTACTCACCTCTGCCTCTGCTCCCCTGATTGCCGCTGAAGCGCCAAAGGACGCAACCGCTTCCACGCAACAAGCGAACAATGCGCTTTTCAATCAACTGCCCTTCTCCGATAACACCGACTTTACCGATGCTCATAAAGGCTTCATCGCCCCTATTCCTCAGGATGTGATCAAAGGTGAGCAAGGAAATGTCATCTGGAATCCGCAACAATATGCGTTCATTAAAGAAGGCGATAAAGCCCCGGATACGGTAAATCCGAGCCTGTGGCGTCAGTCCCAGTTGATCAACATCAGCGGACTGTTTGAAGTGACGGAAGGCGTTTACCAGATCCGTAACCTCGATCTGTCCAACATGACGATCATTGAAGGTAAAGAAGGCGTCACCGTTGTTGACCCGCTGGTATCAGCAGAAACGGCCAAAGTCGGGATGGATCTTTACTTTAAAAACCGCGGTCAAAAACCCGTTGTCGCGGTGATTTATACGCACAGCCACGTTGACCATTACGGCGGCGTACGCGGCGTTGTTGATGAAGCAGACGTTAAAGCGGGCAAAGTGAAGATTTATGCACCTGCCGGCTTTATGGAAGCGGCGGTGGCTGAGAATATCATGGCCGGTAACGTCATGAGCCGTCGCGCGAGCTATATGTACGGCAATCTACTAAAACCTGATGCCAAAGGTCAGGTTGGTGCCGGACTGGGAACCACGACCTCCGCGGGAACCGTCACCCTGATTGCGCCAACCAATATAATTGAAAAAGATGGGCAAAAAGAGGTCATTGATGGCCTGACCTATGACTTCATGTTGGCCCCAGGCTCCGAAGCGCCGTCAGAAATGTTGTGGTATATCGAAGAGAAGAAACTGATTGAGTCTGCTGAAGACGTCACCCACACCCTGCACAACACCTACTCCCTGCGCGGGGCCAAAATTCGTGAGCCGTTGCCATGGTCCAAATACATTAACGAAGCGATTGTACGCTGGGGAGATAAAGCAGAAATCCTGATGGCGCAGCACCACTGGCCAACCTGGGGTAATGACAAAGTCGTGAACCTGTTGAAAAGCCAACGAGATCTGTATCGTTACATCAACGACCAGACGCTGCGTATGGCTAACGAAGGTCTGACCCGCGATGAAATCGCCGCGAACTTTAAACTGCCGGACTCACTGGCGCATACCTGGGCTAATCGCGGTTACTATGGTTCCGTCAGTCATGATGTGAAAGCGACCTATGTGCTCTATCTCGGCTGGTTTGATGGTAACCCGGCAACGCTGGATGAACTGCCGCCGGAAGAAGCGGCGAAGAAATTCGTCGACTATATGGGCGGAGCGGACGCCATTCTGCAGAAAGCGAAAGCCGACTATGACCAGGGTAACTATCGCTGGGTGGCCCAGGTGGTGAGCAAAGTGGTGTTTGCCGATCCCAATAACCAGGCCGCGCGCAACCTGGAAGCTGATGCGCTGGAACAGCTAGGATACCAGGCTGAATCCGGTCCGTGGCGCAACTTCTACCTGACCGGCGCGCAAGAGCTGCGTAATGGTGTGGTTAAAGGCCCAACCCCGAACACCGCCAGCCCGGATACCGTACGCGCCATGACGCCGGAAATGTTCTTCGACTATCTGGCGGTACATATTAACGGGCAGAAAGCGGGTGATGCCAAATCGGTGTTTAACATCGACCTTGGCAGCGACGGTGGTAAATATAAGCTTGAACTGGAAAATGGCGTGCTAAACCATACCGCCAATGCCGAAGCAAAAGAGGCTGACGCCACCATCACATTGAGTCGCGACACGCTCAATAAAATCATCCTCAAGGAAGTGACGCTGAAACAGGCGCAAGACAGCGGCGATGTGAAGATAACCGGCGACGGCGCTAAACTTGACGCTATGCTCGGCTATATGGATAAGTTCGAATTCTGGTTTAACATCGTTACACCGTAAACCTGTTGAAAACGGGCGGAAAATTCGCCCGTTTTATCTCACATGCTGTAGCCAGGTTTTTTAATTAACGTTGCCATCTGCGGCTTAATCTCCGCATCCCACACGCCCTGCCACGCCTCTGGCTCAACTTGATTCAGCGCCACGCTTACCGAGCTGTCTTTGCTTTGCAAATGACGAATAATGACGTCGGTAATATCCGCCGCCAGCGCGGATTTTTGCTCGTCGCTCAGATCGCGGGGAAAACATTTAATATCAACGTGCGGCATAGCAGGTTCCTTATTGTTTTGGTCAGAAAGTGTGTTTTCTCAAATAATCTTATTGTTTTTCAGCACGGAACGTAGCCGTGGGTGCTGGCAAACCGCATCAGCGATAGCGCTAATATTCGGCGTGTTGTCCTGGAACCAGTCATGTCCCGGCCCCCAGCTACGCATCACACAAATATAGACGTCCAGCAAGGTTAGCTGCTCTCCGAAAGCGTACGGCTCGGCGCTTAGCTGGTCATTCAACCACATATAGAGAGATTTTCGGTACTCAATACAATTTTTTTTCAACTGCGTCGGAGCATCCGGCACCCAGCGTTCAGGATAATCGGCATAGGTAAATGTGGGATAGACATTTGCCACCAGCCATATCAACAGACGCTGGAACTGCTGACGCTCGCTGCGCCCAACGGAGGGCGAAAGCTCGGGACAACGATCGAGGATCATCAGGGCGATCGCCGCAGTTTCCGTCATGACTTCGCCATTTTCCAGTACCAGTGTGGGCACCTGGCATAGCGGATTCATTGTCTTAAGCAACTCCCGCGAAGGACCATCGCTGTCAAAACCGTCGACATTAATAAAACTGTAAGGGATCTCCGCCAGTGTGAGCATCACTTCACTGATGGCCGATCCCCAGCCCGGCACCCCATAGACCTTAATCATGCTGTAACCCTCAACGTTAAAACACTAAGTGTAGAGCAGCATTCAATAACCTATGCAGGCATGATTATTACTCTCATAATAACAATGATCGGATATCGGGAGAAATAAGCGATGCGTTCCAGTATGTTTGAATATATGACCATTTTTATACAGGTTGTTGAGCAAGGTGGATTTGCCAGAGCTGCAGACGTATTACACCTGCATCGCCCCGCAGTGACCAAAGCCATCCAGCATCTTGAAGACGAACTGGGGGCAAAGTTACTTAACCGCACAACCCGTAAAGTGACGCTGACCGATGAAGGTGACGCTTTTTACCAACGCACAAAAATACTGCTTGGCGACGTTGATGACATCATGGCCTCTTTCTCGCCAACCCGCCCGCCACGCGGAAAACTCAGGGTTAATGCCCCTCTGTCGCTGGCGCATTCCGTGTTAGTTCCTGCGCTGAAAGATTTCCAGTCGCGATATCCTGACATCGAGATGGTACTCACCTCCACCGACCGTAAAATCGATATGCTTGCCGAAGGTATCGACTGCATGATCCGTATCGGCGAATTACAAGACTCTTCCCTGATATCCAGGCGACTTGGTGAAGTAAAGATGGTGACCTGCGCGTCACCGGATTATTTGCAACAACATGGCGTACCACAGACGCCAGAGGATTTATCCCGACACCAGGCGCTTAACTTTTTTAGCGAGCGTCACCGGGAAGCGCTGGAGTGGTCCTTCATTAGCGGAGGTAAAACTTTATCGTTCACGCCCACCGGGCGGATAAGCGTTGATAACTCCGATATATTGCTGACCGGCTGTTTATCTGGACTCGGCATCATACGTGGTGTTCATGCCGTGCTGGCCCCCTACCTCCAGTCGGGTCAGCTCGTTGAGGTGCTGGCCGATTACGCTGGAGAATCAAAACCGGTTTCTGTGCTTTACCCCGACAGGCGTCACCTCACCCCTCGCGTACGGGTATTCATTGACTGGCTGTGCGAACTTTTTAGCCAACAAAAACCGCGGCTTCAGGGATTGTTACGAAATGAGTAATAGTGAAGTTCCGCAACTGCGGTTTTTCACTCTCATCTGAATCGTTAAATTGTGCAGACCCAATACAGAACAATTTACTGAGGTCTGCTATGTCTAAGGTCGTAGTTTTTAATCAAATTGGTGACGCTGACGTCCTGAAGATTCAGGACATGCAGGTTCCCGCGCCTGATGCAAATGAGGTTCAGATCCGCGTACGGGCAATTGGTATCAACCGTGCGGAGATTATGTACCGCACAGGTCAGTATATTTACCAACCTAATTTCCCGGCACGGTTGGGTTATGAAACTGCCGGAGTCGTTGAATCTGTAGGAGACAACGTAGGTGAGTTTGCACCAGGGGATTACGTTAGCGTCATTCCGGCTTTCAGCTTTCATCAATATGGTATGTATGGAGAAGTCGTTAATGCCCCGGCGCACGCGGTCGTAAAGCATCCGCAAAACCTCAGCTTTGCCGAAGCCGCCGCCAGTTGGATGATGTATGTGACCGCATTCGGTGCACTGGTTGAATATGCGGATATTAAACCTGGAGATAATGTGCTGATCAATGCTGCTTCCAGTAGCGTCGGACTGGCGGCAATTCAGATTGCTAATATGCTCGGCGCAAAGCCTATTGCGATGACGCGAACCAGCGAGAAGCGAAACCAGCTTTTGCAGCTTGGCGCAGCAGATGTTATCGCCAGTCATGAGCAAGATCTTGTCACTGAGATCTCACGCATTACTGATGGCAAAGGAACCCGTGTGGTCTTCGATCCGGTCGGTGGCCCGGGAGTGGCAAAAATTGCCCAGGTGATGCCGGCCGGTGGGATCTTTTTCCAATATGGCTCGCTTGATGCACGCGACCTTTCTATACCGGTCATTGAGATCCTCGGTCGCCATTTGACTTTCCGTGGTTATGAAATTTTTGAAATCACCTCGGACGCAGAAAAACTTTCGCGAGCGAAACGGTTTATCTTTAAAGGATTGCAGTCCGGGCAGCTCAAGCCGCTGATTGATAAAACCTTCGCCTTTGATGATATCGTCGAGGCACATCAATACATGGAAGCCAACGGTCAGGTAGGCAAAATCGTCGTCACTGTATAACCCCTGTGCGGCACACCCTTGTGCCGCAATGTGTCTCAAAGCACTTTCGACAAAAACTGCTGGGTACGCGTGTGGCGTGGATGATTCAGCACCTAATATTGTACGTTAATGCTGTTTTTAACCATCAAGAAATGAGAAAACTTGTCTCTGAGCGGGTTCTCGTATCTTGATGGGCTATGCTGAGAGCGCCTCTCAAACGATCTTAAGAAGATCCTTCTGAATCTTTGACCGTAATAGTATAGGTTTTATCGAACTCTCCTGATTTTGAAAGCATTCCGCCACCTAAGCCCCCATGTACTCGCACTTTAGCTATGCCTGCTTTTGTTGGTGTCCCTCTAATCTGGATACAATTATTGAATTCATTATCATCACAATACTGTAAGTGAAGCCCTAAATTATCTGGATGAATATCTCCAGCAATGACTTGTTTACCATAAAGATCATAAGAAAGGACTACTCCACCAAATATATTTATTTGGTTACAATAGGGAATGCCAACAGTTGCATCATTAAGCACCTCCCCTTCTGGAGTGAATTCTGCCTGCAACGAACAGGCAGACAGTAAAAATAAAGGCAGAATCAAAAAAAATTTTCCCATTTTATTTCAATGATTTGAAAACCATCCCTCCAAAAAACCTGTTGATAAAAAATTGCAAATCTTTGTTTGGTTTTATCCAGTTTTTTTCCTTTCCCCAAGAAAACAATTCTAAACTAATATATCCATTAGGATCTTGCATGACTGAACCATTCCAAACAACCCAGTGTGTAGGTAATGTTGTTTTATTTGTACTATTTACAAGAAGCCCGTCATTTATCAATGTTACGACTTTATAATCTTGCTCAATATATTTATTTAAATCTCTGATTCCCTGAACACCCGCCTGAGTAATACCGACATTACTGAAAACCATTTTATAGCCGACTTTTTCAAACCATTCTGCCAAAATTTGCCAAATTGTGATACCAGCAACTGGAGAATCAAGAGCATCAAAGCTCAGCATTGTATTCTCTGAATCTCTGAGTCCAGCAAGTGTCATCCAGTCAGTACCGGCTATCTTCGGTCTGCCGTCATCATAGTAAAATGCACCTGTAGGATGCCGACAGCCTTTACCTGGCGAAATGATTAAATTACCTATTTTAGTTTTTCCGTATCGCCAAAGTTCACGGGCAGCTTGCGCATACACATCAGGGCGATCCTTTTGCAGGCAGTAAAAAAATGCTGCAGGTCCACATACACTTGCAGCTATTTGATTAGGGAAATCAAATCCGTTAAATCTTTCTTCTATTTGACGTTCTACTAATTTTTTATCAAAAGGATCCCTGGAATTACCAATGGGATATTCTTTTGCTATAAATGGTCTCTCCTCGCGGGTTATGGTAATTATTTTCGTTTCACCGCCCTGACTTTCAGGTTTAGGTGTACCTGCCGATTCAAAATAACAGAGATTTTCACGTTTAGCCTCAGACCATGCTTTACCTGTACTAAATTCTGCAAGCGTATACATCTTTGTGAAAGGCTTTGGAGTAACACTGTGAGTATGCAGCATCGTCTTACGATAAAGCGTCATTTCCATAATGTAGATAGTTGATAGAGGCTCATTTATATCTTCAGACATATGTATCTGAGTTTGGTAGTTATCCTTAAATTTCTGCTGTCTCACATCTATCAGATAATATTTATTTCTGTCAGCATTCATACGATAAATAGATAGATCATATAATAAAGAGTTTGCAGGAACATTAGAGCGAATACGGGTGCTGAGCGGATAAACAGCCATAATTAATCCATTAATATGTGCAGGTTAATATTTTCAGCGGATTCAGCATAATGCCACTCTGTCATCCCTTGGCTATCTGTATTCCCCGTTTCTGTATGGCCGTCCGGGAGTATGAGAAGATACCGGCAATCCACCATCAGTCTGCCGTTATCATCTGCACACTTAAAACGAATACAGTTTCTGCTGCTGACATCCTGTGAGTTCTGCATCATTATCGATAATTGACTGGTGTCGCGGGTGGTTAAAGTACCCGCGCCACTGCTGGTATATTGTGTGGCTGTACCAAAAACATAGTGATTGGAGCAGCCACACAACACCCTGTCGCCAGTAGCTACATATGCTTTACCATTTTCCATCCAGTCCACTGCAGAAGCGAAAATTGGAAAATGTCCATTGCATTTCCGACAAATTGCCCTGTCACCGGTTTGGGCAATAGCTCTATCACCATCATACCAGGATGCAGAAGCAGTAATAATTTTTCCATAACTTGTTTTATCGCCGAGACAGGCCAGTGCTCTTACCATTTTCAATTCTTTAGTTAAAAAGTGGTAATACTCAATGGCATGATACATAACACATGATTTAAGCAAAGTTTTACTATGCTTGCTCACAACTTTACTAAGGGTGATATATTCCAGATCCAAGTCATTATTCACATGATAATAAAGTGATTTTTTGATAATTAGTCACTAAGTTTGTTACTCGAAAGGAAAACTAATTTAGGATTAACGGACGTTCATATTTTCTTGATAATTTCACTCTTTGGACGCAGTACTCAAAGCACTTTCGACAAAAACTGCTGGGTACGCGTGTGGCGTGGATGATTCAGCACCTGCTCGCTGCTGCCCTGCTCGACAATTTTGCCATCGACCATAAACACCACCTGATCCGCCACTTCCCGGGCGAAGCCAATCTCGTGCGTTACTACAACCAGCGTGGTTCCCGACTGCGCCAGCGCTTTGATAACATCCAGCACTTCGCCCACCAGTTCGGGATCAAGCGCTGACGTGGGTTCATCAAACAGCATGACGCGCGGATTTAATGCCAGTGCACGGGCAATGGCGATACGTTGTTGCTGTCCGCCGGATAAGTGACGCGACCAGGCATCGGCTTTATTACGCAGTCCTACCGCATCAAGCAGGGTTAATGCCCGCTCGGTGGCGGCTTTACGTGTTGCCAGACCGTGCGCAATGGGCGCTTCAATCAAATTCTCCAGCACCGTTAAGTGCGGGAACAGGTTAAAGTTCTGGAACACATAGCCGACGTTAACGCGCTGGCGCAAAATTTCCGCCTCTTTCAACTCATACAGCTTGTCTCCCTGCCGACGATAGCCAATGTAATCGCCATCAATTTGAATAAACCCTTCATCGACGCGCTCCAGATGGTTGATAGTCCGCAAAAGCGTGGATTTCCCGGAGCCGGATGGGCCAAGAATAACGGTTACCGTACCGGGTGGGATCTCCAGCGACACATTATCCAGCGCTTTGTGGCGACCAAAGTATTTGCTGACGCCGGTAATAGAAATATGGCCTTCAGGCAAGTGGGACATGGACGGTCTCCTGCTGCGGACGTTGACGACTGCGTTTTTCTGCACGACTCACCCGGGCGGTATTGATCGCTGAACGTCGTTCGCTACGTGCCAGCGCGCGTTCGACCAGGTGCTGAATTAACGACAGGACGCTGGTGATCACCAGATACCACACCGCGCCGACCATCAGCAGCGGGATCACCTCCTGCGTGCGGTTGTAGATCATCTGGATGGTGTAGAACAACTCAGGCATGGCCAGCACGTATACCATCGCCGTCCCTTTCGCCAGACTGATGATTTCATTGAACCCGGCAGGCAAAATAGTGCGCAGCGCCTGTGGCAGGATAATTCGCAGCGTACGTCGCCATGCCGGTAAGCCCAGCGCCGCAGCAGCCTCGTACTGACCGTGATCAACCCCCAAAAATCCACCACGAATAATTTCAGCGGTATAGGCGCTTTGCACCAGCGTCAGGCCGACTACCGCAGTGGAAAACTGGCCGAGTACATTGATGGTCTCAAAACTGCCCCACTGAATGGGAGTAAACGGAATACCAATCGTCAACGTGTCGTACAGATAGGAGAAGTTGTACAGAACGATTAACACGACAATCAGCGGTAACGAGCGAAACAGCCAGATGTATCCCCATGCCAGACCGTTCAGCAGCCAGGAAGATGAAAGTCGCGCCAGCGCCAGCAGACCGCCGATGAGAATACTCAACAGCGTACCGATAAGCGTCAGCAACAATGTTTGCCCGAGACCGGACAAGATAACCGGATCGAAGAACCAGCGGGCAAACACGGCCCATTCCCAGCGCGGGTTAAACGCCACGGACTGGATAATCACCGCCAGAACAAACAAAGCAATGATCGCTCCGACGGTACGCATGGGATAGCGCGCCGGTACGACTTTAATGCTATCAGTCGTTTTCATTTTATCTCCTCAGGCTATTCTGGCCTGACCGGCGATGGTCAACAGTTTAGTAAAGCGCAGTCGTCCATCAAACGGCGGCTGGCTGTACTCTTCGGGATCGCGCTCCGTATCAAACTGCGGATCGTAGCCCTGACTTAAATACAGCCGGACGGCCTCCGGCTGGCGAAATCCTGTGGTCAGATAAATCCGGCTGTAGCCCGCGAGTAGCGCCCTACGCTCCAGCTCCTGCACTACGCGCGCCGCCAGCCCCTGCTGTCGCAGGCTACTTTTCGTCCAGATACGCTTAATCTCGGCGGTATCTTTGTCGTAAGGTTTGTAGGCCCCGGTGGCGATGATCTCACCGTTACGTTCCAGTACTACGAACAGCCCCTGCGGCGCCAGATACCATTCGGTCAGCTCCACCTCTGCGTCGCGAGAAAAATAATCGCCATAGCGGGCGGCATATTCACCAAATAGACCGTTTAAAATGGGTTGCAGCTCGCTGGCTTCAGGTGAGACCACGCGAAATTGATCGCTCACGATAACCTCCTTAGTCGCCTAACCCGGCTGGGTTGATCTCAGATTGCGGAATGCGTTCCACCCCTTCCCCCCAACGGTTCAGTACCTTGTCGTAGTCGCCGTTGCCAATCACGCCGTTGAGGGCGGTTTGCACAGGCAGAACCAAACCGCTGTCCTTTTTCAGCGTCACGGCGATATGTGCCGCTTTTGGCCAACCGCCATCAACGCTACCCACCAATTGTGTTTTACCGTTGAGCGCGGCTTTCCACGCGCCAATAACGTTAGGACCGAAGTAGGCATCAGCGCGACCTGACTGCAGGGCCAGAGTCTGGGCGGCATCGTCTTTGGTATACACTGGCGTAAACGGCTGTAACCCTTTCTTCACGTTTTCATCGTTCCAGGCCAGCAGGATGGCTTCCTGGTTCGTCCCCGAACCGACGATAATGCGCAGACCGGCGATATCTTCCGCCTGCTCGATTTTCTTCAGCTTGCTGCCGGTTTTGACATAAAAGCCCAGGGAGTCCTTACGATAGGTCGCGAAATCGAATTTCTCTTTGCGCGCTTTTGTGACGGTAATATTGCTGATCGCGGCATCATATTTGCCGGAGGTGACGCCCAGCGGCCAGTCTTCCCATGATGTGGGCACAACGTTGAGTTCCAGCCCCAGACTGTCTGCCACCAGACGGGCAATGTCCGCCTCGCTGCCGATCAGTGTTTTATTGTCATCGGCAAACACGGTCAGCGGCGGCTGACTGAGCCCGGCAATCGCCACGGTGAATTTGCCCGGTACAGCCAGGTGCAGGTTCGCAGGTAATTGCGCAATCGCCTGCGGATTTTTTGCCGTATTAATCGGCGTTTTATTGGCTTCCAGGCTTACGCCCGTGCCGTTAATAGTCACGTCATTTGCCCAGACGGTCGCGCTGAAGGCCAGCGACAGCGCGAGGAAAACTGATTTTTTCTGCATAGCGTTTTTCTCTTATTGTGTGAATTGATTTGCAGGTGTCGCTAATCCCAGGCTTGCGCGCAGGGTCGTACCGGGATATTCATGGCGGAACAGGCCACGAGCCTGAAGCACGGGGATAACCTGTTCGACAAAACGTGGGAAGGTATCCGGCGTTCCTCCCTGAATGATAAAACCGTCAGCCGCTTTCTCGTCGAACCACTGCTGAAGGCCGTCGGCTACCTGTTGCGGCGTGCCGCTGAAGCGCGGACGTGGGCTGGCCGCCTCCAGTGCAACCTGGCGGAGAGTTAAGCCACGCTCACGCGCAGTGCGTTTGATCTCATCAGTCGTACTGCGAAAGCTGTTTTGTCCGAGAGAACCCAGATCCGGGAACGGTGCGTCCAGCGGATATTGGGCAAAATCATGATGTTCGAAGTAGCGGCCAAGGTAGTTCAGTGCGTCAGTAATGGAAACCAGCGCAGCGGTAGTCTGATACTGCTGCTCTACGTCCTCTGCACTGTCGCCAACAATGACGCTGACGCCCTGGAATATATGCAATTGTTCGGGACCGCGCCCGGTGGTTGCTAATTGGCTTTTTACATCCTGATAGAACGCTTTAGCTTCCGCCAGCGACTCCTGATGAGTAAAAATGGCATCAGCATGCTGCGCTGCTAATTTCTTGCCATCGGATGAAGCCCCAGCCTGAAATATAATTGGACGGCCTTGTGGTGTTCGCCCGATATTTAACGGCCCGGCAACCTGGAAATAATCCCCATGATGGTTAAGCGTGTGCAATTTTTGCGGATTAAAAAATTCTCCGCTTGCCTTGTTACGGGTAAAAGCATCATCTTCCCAGGAATCCCACAGTCCTTTCACTACCTGTAAATATTCATCGGCAATACGATAACGTTGGGCATGCTCTGGATGCTGGGCGCGGGAATAGTTTTTTGCCGACCCTTCCAGAGGCGACGTCACCACGTTCCATCCGGCACGGCCCTGGCTGAGATGGTCGAGGCTGGCAAACTGCCGGGCGGTGGTAAAGGGCTCGCTGTATGACGTGGAGACAGTGCCAACCAGTCCCAGATTGCGAGTGATGCTGGCCAACGCAGATAATACCGTCAGCGGCTCAAAGCGATTTAAAAAATGTGGAATTGATTTTTCATTAATATACAGACCATCGGCGACAAAAATAAAATCCAACTTCCCTTTTTCCGCAATAAGCGCCGTTTCTTTAACAAA
>NZ_JAHLQZ010000149.1:0-10525 GCF_018919505.1 Citrobacter sp. S55_ASV_140 | reverse complement strand
GCCCGGTGTTTAAACACCGGGCTTTTTTATCGGATGGCGATACGCTTATCCAGCCTACATAATGGTCACTTTATTGTAGGCCGGATAAGGCGTTCACGCCGCCATCCGGCGATTCCAGAAGCCTCTTATCCAGCTACTGCAATGCGCTTCATATCAGTCATGTAGCCACGCAGTTTCTGGCCTACTTTCTCGATAGCATGACCGCGAATTGCGTCGTTCACGTCGCGCAGCTGCGCGTTGTCTACCGCGCCTTCGGCAATCGCTTTGCCCAGATCGCCAGTCTGCAGCGTGGTCATGAACTCTTTCAGCAGCGGTACGCAAGCGTAAGAGAACAGGTAGTTACCGTATTCTGCGGTATCGGAGATAACGACGTTCATTTCATACAGGCGCTTACGGGCGATGGTGTTGGCAATCAGCGGCAGTTCGTGCAGTGATTCGTAGTAAGCAGATTCTTCGATGATGCCGGAATCGACCATGGTTTCGAACGCCAGCTCAACGCCCGCTTTCACCATCGCAATCATCAGCACGCCTTTATCGAAGTACTCCTGCTCGCCGATTTTACCTTCATACTGCGGCGCGGTTTCGAACGCGGTTTTGCCGGTCTCTTCACGCCAGGTCAGCAGTTTCTTATCGTCGTTGGCCCAGTCAGCCATCATGCCGGAAGAGAATTCGCCGGAGATGATGTCGTCCATGTGTTTCTGGAACAGCGGCGCCATGATCTCTTTCAGCTGTTCAGACAGCGCGTAAGCACGCAATTTCGCCGGGTTAGACAGACGGTCCATCATCAGGGTGATACCACCCTGCTTCAGCGCTTCGGTGATTGTTTCCCAGCCGAACTGAATCAGTTTTTCGGCGTAAGCCGGGTCGGTGCCTTCTGCCACCAGCTTGTCGAAGCACAGCAGAGAACCGGCCTGCAGCATGCCGCACAGGATGGTCTGCTCGCCCATCAGGTCAGATTTCACTTCCGCCACGAAAGAAGATTCCAGTACACCCGCACGGTGACCGCCGGTGGCCGCAGCCCAGGCTTTAGCAATCGCCATACCTTCGCCTTTCGGATCGTTTTCCGGGTGAACGGCGATCAGTGTCGGAACACCGAAACCACGTTTGTACTCTTCGCGCACTTCGGTACCCGGACACTTCGGCGCCACCATCACTACGGTGATGTCTTTACGGATCTGCTCGCCCACTTCGACGATGTTGAAACCGTGGGAGTAGCCCAGCGCCGCGCCGTCTTTCATCAGCGGCTGTACGGAACGCACCACGTCAGAGTGCTGTTTGTCCGGCGTCAGGTTAACCACCAGGTCCGCCTGCGGGATCAGCTCTTCGTAGGTCCCCACTTTAAAACCGTTTTCGGTCGCTTTACGCCAGGAAGCACGCTTCTCAGCAATGGCTTCTTTACGCAGGGCATAAGAAATATCCAGACCGGAGTCACGCATGTTCAGGCCCTGGTTCAGACCCTGAGCGCCACAGCCGACGATGACCACTTTTTTACCCTGAAGGTAGCTCGCGCCGTCGGCGAATTCGTCGCGGCCCATAAAGCGGCATTTACCCAGCTGTGCCAGCTGCTGGCGCAGGTTCAGTGTATTAAAGTAGTTAGCCATGATGGTGTACTCCGTGATGTTGTGTGTCGTTACTCTATGGATTTCGAGTTGTAGGAAGGCGGTAAGGCAGCGAATCCCCAGGAGCTTACTCAAGTAAGTGACTGGGGTGAGCTGACGCAGCCAACGCATCTGCAACTTGAAAGACGACGAGTATATTGTTCGGTTCGCTTTTGCGAGAATGTACCCACATTACAACAGGAAATTTATTGCGGAAATTGATATATTCACAACGTCATGTTGCAATTTCTGCAATGTTAAGCCGTGAGGTGAAATCGGTGGATTTACGCGATCTGAAAACCTTCCTGCATCTGGCGGAAAGCCGCCACTTTGGCCGCAGCGCGCGGGCGATGCACGTCAGCCCCTCCACGCTCTCCCGGCAAATTCAGCGACTGGAAGAGGACCTCGGTCAGGCGCTGTTTGTGCGTGATAACCGCACGGTCACGCTGACCGAAGCAGGGGAAGAACTGCGGGTATTTGCCCAGCAAACGTTGTTGCAGTATCAGCAACTGCGCCACACCCTCGATCAGCAGGGGCCATCACTTTCTGGTGAACTGCACATTTTCTGTTCGGTGACGGCGGCTTATAGCCATCTGCCGCCGATTCTCGATCGTTTTCGCGCCGAGCATCCCTCCGTCGAAATTAAGCTCACCACCGGCGACGCCGCCGACGCCATGGACAAAGTGGTCACCGGCGAGGCCGATCTGGCGATTGCCGGTAAGCCGGAAACGCTGCCCGGCGCGGTGGCGTTTTCCATGCTGGAGAATCTGGCGGTGGTGCTGATCGCCCCGGCGCTGCCCTGCCCGGTGCGCAATCAGGTTTCCGTCGATAAGCCCGACTGGTCAACCGTGCCGTTTATCATGGCCGACCAGGGGCCGGTGCGCCGTCGCATTGAGCTGTGGTTCCGTCGCCACAAAATCAGTAACCCGCAGATTTACGCCACCGTCGGCGGCCATGAGGCGATGGTCTCGATGGTAGCGCTAGGCTGCGGCGTGGCGCTGCTGCCGGAAGTTGTACTGGAAAACAGCCCGGAACCGGTGCGCAATCGCGTGATGATTTTAGAGCGCAGCGACGAAAAAACGCCGTTTGAACTGGGCGTCTGCGCGCCGAAAAAGCGGCTGCATGAGCCGCTGATCGATGCCTTCTGGAAGATTGTGCTGGAGCGTAAAATCGCCGAGTAGCGCCAGCGTCTGGCCTAAAATCAGTGGTAGATTCAGTATTGGCACTCCTTTTCTGTATAATGTCCCGTGCCATAATAGATGTGGGGGGCTTGTTAACCATGTCGTTAAGCAAGCCAGAACAGACGGTGTCATTGCGCACTTGACAGCGAAAATACAAACTTAATTAGCCATCATTATGATAATCAAACCAAAAATTCGTGGATTCATCTGTACAACGACCCATCCGACTGGCTGCAAAGTCAATGTGGAAAAACAGATCGAGTACGTAAAGCAAAACGGGAAAATTGAGAACGGTCCTTCCCGCGTGCTGGTGATCGGTGCTTCCACCGGTTACGGCCTGGCATCCAGAATTTCCGCCGCCTTTGGCAGCGGTGCCGCCACTATCGGCGTATTTTTTGAAAAACCGGGCACGGAAACCAAACCAGGTTCCGCGGGCTGGTATAACTCTGCCGCCTTCGATGAAGCCGCTAAGCGTGAAGGTCTGTACTCCAAAAGCATCAACGGCGACGCGTTCTCTGACGAGTGCCGCGATGAAGTTATCAAACTGATCAAAGAAGATCTGGGCCAAATCGACCTGGTGGTTTACTCACTGGCATCCCCGGTGCGTAAAATGCCGAAAACCGGCGAAATCGTTCGTTCTGCGCTGAAGCCGATCGGCGAGGTTTACACCTCTAAAGCGATTGATACCAACAAAGATCAGATCATCACCGCCAGCATTGAGCCGGCAACCGAAGAAGAAGTTCAGAACACCGTCACCGTGATGGGCGGCGAAGACTGGGAACTGTGGATGGGCGCGCTGAGCGAAGCAGGCGTGCTGGCTGACGGCGTGAAAACCGTGGCTTACTCTTACATCGGTACCGACCTGACCTGGCCAATCTACTGGCACGGCGCGCTGGGTAAAGCGAAAGAAGACCTCGACCGCGCGGCGGGTGAACTGCGTAAGCAGCTGGCACCGCTCAACGGTTCCGCTAACGTTGCCGTCCTGAAATCGGTTATCACGCAGGCATCTTCTGCTATTCCGGTGATGCCGCTGTACATCTCTATGGTCTTCAAGCTGATGAAAGAGCAAGGCATTCACGAAGGTTGCATCGAGCAGATCAACCGTCTGATGACCACCAGCCTGTACGGCGATAAAGTGGCGCTGGATGACAACCAACGCATCCGTATGGATGACTGGGAACTGCGTGACGATATTCAGCAAGCCTGCCGCGACCTGTGGCCGCTGATCACCACCGAAAACCTGACGCAGGAAACTGACTATGCAGGTTACAAGCAGGAATTCCTGAACCTGTTCGGTTTTGCCCTCGACGGTGTGGATTACGATGCGGACGTGAACACCGAAGTCGAATTCGAAGTCATCACGCTGTAATTCTCTGATTCAGATATAAAAAAGGGTTCATGTCTCCATGAACCCTTTTTTTATGGCCGCCGTTAGCCCGCGAGGAAGAAGCGGAACGCCGGGTTATTCGTCTCGTCGTGGCACTCATAGCCCAGTTCATTGAGCCGGGTTTCAAAGTCCGGTTCATTCTCGCCCCGTTCAAACGCCGCCAGTACACGACCATAGTCGGTACCGTGGCTACGGTAGTGGAATAGCGAGATATTCCAGTGCGTTCCCAGGGTGTAGAGGAACTTCAGCAGCGCGCCCGGTGATTCCGGGAACTCAAAGCTATAAAGGCGCTCTTGCAACGGCTTAGAAGGACGGCCGCCGACCATATAGCGCACATGCAACTTGGCCATTTCATCGTCTGACAGATCCACCACGCTGTAACCGCCGTCTTTGAGTAGGCTAAGGATTTCCTTGCGCTCCTCAACGCCACGGCTCAGCCGCACGCCCACGAAGATGCAGGCATCTTTGGCGTCAGCAAAGCGATAGTTGAACTCGGTCACCGAACGCCCGCCCAGCAGTTGGCAGAACTTCAGGAAGCTGCCCTTCTCTTCCGGAATCGTCACCGCCAGCAGCGCCTCGCGCTGTTCGCCCAGCTCGCAGCGTTCGGAAACGTAGCGCAGACCATGGAAGTTCACGTTAGCGCCGGACAGCACATGCGCCAGACGTTCGCCGCGAATATTGTGCTGGGCGATGTATTTCTTCATACCCGCCAGCGCCAGCGCCCCGGAAGGTTCCGCCACCGCGCGTACATCTTCAAACAGGTCTTTCATCGCCGCGCAGATAGCGTCGCTATCGACTGTGATAATGTCGTCGAGATACTCCTGGCACAGACGGAAGGTTTCATCGCCGATGCGTTTGACCGCCACACCTTCAGCAAAGAGACCGACGCGTGGCAGATCCACCGGATGACCGGCATCCAGCGCCGCTTTCAGGCAGGCTGAATCTTCGGCTTCGACAGCGATCACTTTGATCTGCGGCATCAGCTGTTTAATCAGCACCGCCACGCCCGCCGCTAACCCGCCACCACCCACCGGCACAAACACGCGGTCAAGGTGAGCATCCTGCTGAAGTAACTCCAGCGCCAGCGTGCCCTGCCCGGCAATCACCATCGGGTGATCAAACGGCGGTACCCAGGTAAAGCCCTGCTGCCGGGAAAGCTCAATCGCTTTGGCTTTGGCTTCATCAAAGTTAGCGCCGTGCAGCAGAACTTCACCGCCGAAGCCGCGAACGGCGTCGACTTTGATATCCGCGGTCGCCACCGGCATCACAATCAGCGCCTTCACGCCTAATCGCGCAGAGGAGAAAGCCACGCCCTGGGCATGATTACCGGCCGATGCGGTAATGACGCCATGCGCTTTTTGCTCTTCAGTCAGGCCTGCCATCATCGCGTAGGCCCCGCGCAGCTTGAAGCTGTGCACCGGCTGTCTGTCTTCGCGCTTGACCAGAATCACGTTATCGAGGCGCGAAGAGAGTTTTTCCATTTTTTGTAGCGGCGTTACCTGCGCTGCTTCGTATACCGGCGCGCGCAGCACCGCTCTGAGATACTCGGCGCCCTCAGGGGCACCGGACAGGGGTTGTGAATCCGCCATGGTCATTAACCTCCCAGCTTCGATTTATCGCGCACCGCGCCTTTGTCGGCACTGGTGGCCAGACTGGCATAGGCGCGAAGGGCAAAGGAGACCTGACGCTCACGGTTCTTCGGCGTCCACGCCTGATCGCCGCGGGCTTCCTGCGCTTCACGACGGGCGGCGATTTCCGCATCGCTCAGTTGCAGTTGAATACCGCGATTCGGGATATCGATAGCAATCATATCGCCGTCTTCGATGATCGCGATGTTGCCGCCGCTGGCCGCTTCCGGAGAAACGTGGCCGATAGACAGGCCGGAGGTGCCGCCGGAGAAGCGGCCATCGGTGATCAGCGCACAGGCTTTGCCGAGACCCATTGATTTCAGGAACGTGGTTGGGTAGAGCATTTCCTGCATGCCCGGCCCGCCTTTCGGCCCTTCGTAGCGAATCACCACCACGTCGCCTTCGACCACTTTACCGCCGAGGATAGCCTCAACCGCCTCGTCCTGACTTTCGTAGACTTTCGCCGGGCCGGTAAATTTGAGAATACTGTCGTCAACACCTGCGGTTTTTACGATACAGCCATTTTCCGCGAAGTTGCCGTACAGCACCGCCAGACCGCCATCCTTGCTGTAAGCGTGCTCCAGCGAGCGGATACAGCCTTCGGCGCGATCGTCATCCAGCGTATCCCAACGGCAATCCTGCGAGAACGCCTGGGTGGTGCGGATGCCCGCCGGACCAGCGCGGAACATTTTTTTGACCGCCTCATCCTGGGTGACAGCGATGTCGTACTGCTCCAGCGTCTGCGGCAGAGAGAGACCAAGGACGTTTTTCACGTTGCGGTTCAGCAGCCCAGCACGATCCAGCTCACCTAAAATGCCCAAGACGCCGCCGGCGCGGTGAACGTCTTCCATATGGTATTTCTGCGTACTTGGCGCCACTTTACACAGCTGCGGCACTTTACGAGACAGCTTGTCGATATCACTCATGGTGAAGTCGATTTCCGCTTCCTGCGCCGCCGCCAGCAGATGCAGAACGGTGTTAGTGGAACCACCCATGGCGATATCCAGCGTCATGGCATTCTCAAACGCTGCTTTGCTGGCAATGTTGCGCGGCAACGCCGAGGCATCATCCTGCTCGTAATAACGTTTGGTCAGCTCAACGATGCGTTGACCTGCGGTGAGGAACAGCTCTTTACGGTCGGCGTGAGTGGCCAATAGCGAGCCGTTGCCCGGTTGTGACAGGCCCAGCGCTTCGGTCAGACAGTTCATCGAGTTGGCGGTGAACATCCCGGAGCAGGAGCCGCAGGTCGGACAGGCGGAACGTTCAACCTGCTCGCTCTGCGAGTCGGAGACTTTCGGGTCTGCGCCCTGAATCATCGCGTCAACCAGGTCGAGCTTGATGATTTTGTCGGAAAGCTTGGTTTTCCCGGCTTCCATCGGACCGCCAGAGACGAAGATCACTGGAATATTAAGACGCAGCGAGGCCATTAACATACCGGGGGTGATTTTGTCGCAGTTGGAGATGCAGACCATCGCGTCGGCACAGTGGGCGTTAACCATGTACTCAACGGAGTCGGCGATCAGCTCGCGGGACGGCAGTGAATAAAGCATGCCCCCGTGGCCCATAGCGATACCGTCATCCACCGCGATGGTGTTGAACTCTTTCGCCACACCGCCTGAGGCTTCGATTTGTTCGGCAACCAGCTTACCGAGATCGCGCAGGTGTACGTGACCCGGCACGAACTGGGTAAAGGAGTTCACCACAGCGATAATCGGCTTACCGAAGTCGGCGTCGGTCATCCCGGTGGCGCGCCACAGTGCGCGGGCGCCCGCCATATTGCGGCCGTGGGTGGTGGTGGCAGAACGATACTTAGGCATGCTTGATTAACTCCCGTCTGTCTTTCCCCTGCATACTTCACGCCGCAGGTGCGTTGGCTGCCTCGCTCACCCCGGTCACTAACTACAGTAAGCTCCTGGGACTTGCTGCGTTGCCGTCTTCCTGCAACGTGAACTATTTGTGGGAAATATTAATATTGTTATTGGTTTACTGAATCCAACCAACCGTATTTGTCTTCCGTTTCACCGGTGAAGAGGCCAAAGAAGGCCTGCTGGATGCGTTTGGTGACCGGGCCGCAGCGGCCTTCGCCTACCTGAATACCATCTACGCTGCGTACTGGCGTGATTTCCGCCGCGGTTCCGGACATAAACACTTCGTCGGCCAGGTACAGCGATTCACGGGACAGCACCTGCTCACGCACTTCGATATCAAGATCTTTCGCCAGTTTAATGATGGCATCACGGGTGATACCCGGCAGCGCGGAAGAGGTAAATGGCGGGGTAAACAGAATGCCATCTTTAACTTCAAACAGGTTCTCGCCCGCGCCTTCGGAAATGTAGCCATTCACGTCCAGCGCAATACCTTCCTGATAACCATGACGACGCGCTTCGCTACCCACCAGCAGCGAAGACAGATAATTACCGCCCGCTTTAGCAGCCGTAGGGATGGTGTTCGGCGCAACGCGGTTCCAGGAAGAAACCATCGCATCGATCCCCTGTTCCAGCGCTTCTGCGCCGAGGTATGCGCCCCACGGGAACGCGGCGATGATTACATCAGTGGTGTAACCCGCTGGCGGGTTAACGCCCATCCCAACATCGCCAACAAATACCAGCGGACGAATATAGGCGCTGGTCAGGTTGTTTTTGCGGATCACTTCGCGGCAGGCTTCCATCAGTTCATCAACGCTCTGAGAGACCGGAAAACGGTAGATCTTGGCTGAATCACGCAGACGCTGCATATGTTCACGATGACGGAACACCACCGGCCCTTTGTGAGAATCGTAGCAACGGATGCCTTCAAATACAGAAGTACCGTAGTGCAGAGCGTGGGACATCACGTGAACCTTCGCGTCTTCCCAACGAATCATCTCGCCATTAGACCAAATGTAATCAGCTTTTTTCGTCGTCATTTTTCTTCCTTTTGCGCTCAGGCGCGGATTTGTTGTGATGTGGTTGTGCTCTGGCAGATAGCAACATGTGCAACGTCTACCAGCTTACTTAACTGACTAAACAGTAAGTCGACCGACCGGGGGCTGGCAACGGTCAATTCGATATTTATATTCTGCGCATCGCTGGCGGCTGCCATATTCATGGAGCACACCTGAAAACCACGATGGCGTACCACGCGTAAAACACGTTCTAACGTTTCCGGGTTGAAACGAGCCTCAACGGCGACCTGATGTTGCATCATGATAATTTCTCCAGCATTTCTGAGTTACTGGCGCCAGGCGGCACCAGAGGCCAGACATTCTCAAGTTCGTCGATTGAGACATGAAGCAGGTATGGCCCCTCGCTGTTCAGCATGGTGTCGAGTGCCGCTTCAACCTGGTCTTTACGGGTGATGTGCTGACCAGGTATGCCGAAGGCGCTGGCCAACATGAGAAAATCGGGGTTATCGGTAAGGGTGGTTTCGCTATAACGTTCCTGGAAAAACAGCTGCTGCCATTGTCGCACCATGCCCAAGCGCTGGTTGTCGAGTAAGACTATCTTCAGCGGCAACTGCCTGCGTTTTACGGTGCCCAGTTCTTGTACATTCATCATGAAAGAACCGTCACCGGAGATACAGATTACCGTATCGTTCGGACGAGCCACCTGCGCGCCAACAGCAGCTGGCAGGCCAAAGCCCATCGTACCCAAACCGCTGGAGGTGATGAAATTTTCCGGGCGGGTGTAGGTCATATGCTGCGCGGACCACATTTGATGCTGACCAACATCCGTCGTCACCACGCTATCTGCTGGTTTGCGTTCAGACAGCTGTTTTAACAACAGCGGCGCGTAGATAGCGTCACCCGGATGATCATAGCGCCAGGCATGTTCTGCGCGCAGCTCTGCACAGGACTGACGCCATGCGTCGATCTTCAGCGGTTGTTGTAATGCCGGCAACAGCGAATTTAAATCGCCCTGCAACGCGACGTGTGCCTGACGCAGCTTATTCATTTCCGCCGGGTCGATATCCATATGGATGACGCTGGCGTTAGGCGCGAAAGTATTCAGCTTACCGGTTACCCGGTCATCAAAACGTGCGCCCACTGCGATCAGTAAATCACTCTCTTGCACCGCGAAATTCGCCGCCTTAGTACCGTGCATTCCCAGCATGCCCAAATAGTACGGGTAGTCCGCGTTTACTGCGCCCAGGCCTTTCAGCGTGCAAGCGACCGGTATTTGGGTAAGCGCGATAAACTCACGCAGGGCAGAGACCGCCTGCGCCATACCCACGCCACCACCTACGTACAGGATGGGTTTTTGCGCCTGAGCCAGCATTTTACGCGCCTGCTCAACGTCAGCATGCGGGAAAGTCTCTACGTTTCCGACGGTCGTGAAATACGGTTCCAGCGTACCGCTGGCTAACTGGATATCTTTTGGGATATCGACCAGAACGGGGCCCGGACGACCAGAGTTCGCCACGTCGAAAGCTTCTGCCATGATGCGCGGCAGTTCCTCCAGTGACTGCACCAGGAAACTGTGCTTGGTGCAAGACAGAGACATACCGAGAACGTCCACTTCCTGGAACGCATCCGTTCCGATGAAAGGTGATGCAACCTGGCCGGTGATCGCCACAACGGGGACAGAATCTAACAGCGCATCGGCAAGACCGGTGATCAGGTTGGTCGCGCCTGGGCCGGACGTAGCGATACAAACACCGGTTTTACCCGTAGCACGAGCATAACCAATCGCCGCCATCGCCGCGCCCTGCTCATGTCGACACAACAGGTGTTCTACGCCGCCGTCATATAAC
>NZ_JAHLQZ010000148.1:0-10630 GCF_018919505.1 Citrobacter sp. S55_ASV_140 | reverse complement strand
TTCATGACCATCCCTCTTCACACTACATCAAGGAAATTACCCATCTCGTTCCGTCCATTAATGGGAAACGATAAAGGATTAAGAATAATTTTATATTTCCACGAAAGTGTATTTTAGAAAGAAAGCAGAAACCTTTGGTATTTTGCCAACAATTGGCATGAGTGGCAAAAATCAGAAGATAAAAAGGATGCAGATCACCAGTAGAAACATTTTACCTAAAAAATAAAAACACTGTTTTATTTATTAAATAAAAGACACTATTCAACACATCAATATGAATTTCATTCTTCAGGCGCAGAAACAAAAAAAGCGCCGAAAGGCGCTTTTTTCTGACAGCTGAAACTTATTTGCTGCCTGGGATGTTGAAACGCTTGTTGAAGCGATCAACGCGGCCACCGGTAGCAACATCACGCTGCTTGCCAGTATAGAACGGGTGGCACTTGCTGCACACGTCGAGGTTCAGATCGTGACCGACGGTGGAGCGGATTTTAATGACGTTACCGCAAGAGCAGTTTGCAGTAATTTCTTCGTATTTCGGGTGAATATCTTTTTTCATGGGAAAACCTCAGTTTAAGGCCGCGTCGCTCTTCCAGCCCTAACGCCAGACACCACGCGATGTTAATTATTCCCCGTCACCTTTCACACTGCATCAACAGCTTGAAATTCTCGGGTAATGGTCATTGTTTGACGCAATCAATTTGCATCAAAGGCGGCGAATCATACAGAAATTAACCTGCTCATGCAAACTGATCCGCATTCTACCCTTCACTAATGTGTATACTAACCCGCCAGATTTCAAGTCAGGATGATTCAATGCCCGTTGCGCACGTTGCCTTACCCGTTCCGCTACCTCGCACCTTTGACTACCTTCTGCCGGAAGGCATGAGCGCCAAAGCCGGGTGTCGTGTACGCGTGCCTTTTGGCAAGCAACAGGAGCGCGTGGGCATCGTCCTTTCCGTTAGCGAGCACAGCGAACTGCCGCTCAACGAATTGAAAGCCGTTCTCGAAGTGCTGGACAACGAGCCGGTCTATTCGACCTCCGTCTGGCGTCTGCTGTTGTGGGCAGCTGACTATTATCATCATCCTATTGGCGACGTGCTGTTTCATGCCCTGCCGATTCTGTTACGCCAGGGACGCCCGGCTGCCAACGCGCCCATGTGGTACTGGTTTGCCACTGAAGAGGGCCAGGTTATTGATCTCAACGGCCTGAAACGCTCTCCCAAGCAGCAGCAGGCGCTGGCAGCATTACGCCAGGGAAAAATCTGGCGCGACCAGGTGGCAGAGTTGGAATTTAATGACGCCGCCTTGCAGGCGCTGCGTAAAAAAGGCCTGTGCGATCTGGCAAGCGAAACGCCAAGCTTTAGCGACTGGCGTACGCACTACGCGGTTTCCGGTGAGCGTCTTCGGCTGAATACCGAACAGGCTACCGCCGTCGGGGCGATCCACAGCGCCTCGGACAGTTTTAGCGCCTGGCTATTAGCGGGCGTGACGGGATCGGGTAAAACAGAGGTCTATTTAAGCGTACTGGAAAATGTGCTCGCCCAGGGCAAACAGGCGCTGGTGATGGTGCCGGAGATTGGCCTGACGCCGCAAACTATTGCTCGGTTTCGCGAGCGCTTCAATGCGCCGGTCGAAGTCCTGCACTCGGGTTTAAATGACAGCGAACGTCTTTCGGCATGGCTGAAGGCGAAAAATGGCGAAGCGGCGATTGTCATCGGCACGCGCTCGTCGCTGTTTACACCGTTTAAAAATCTGGGCGTGATTGTCATCGACGAAGAGCACGACAGCTCTTATAAACAGCAGGAAGGCTGGCGCTATCATGCGCGCGACCTCGCGGTTTATCGTGCCCATAGTGAACAAATTCCCATTATTCTCGGCTCAGCCACCCCAGCGCTGGAAACGCTGTGCAACGTGCGGCAGAAAAAATACCGCATGCTGCGCCTGACGCGCCGCGCCGGAAATGCGCGCCCAGCCACTCAGCACGTGCTGGATCTGAAAGGTCAGCAGGTACAGGCCGGACTCGCCCCTGCGCTTATCGCCCGTATGCGTCAGCACCTGCAGGCGGATAACCAGGTGCTCCTGTTTTTAAACCGCCGGGGTTTTGCTCCTGCCCTGCTGTGCCACGACTGTGGCTGGATTGCTGAATGCCCGCGCTGCGATCACTACTACACGCTGCATCAGGCGCAGCACCATCTGCGCTGCCACCACTGCGACAGTCAGCGTCCGATACCGCGTCAGTGCCCTTCCTGCGGCTCAACGCATATGGTTCCGGTAGGACTCGGCACCGAACAGCTTGAGCAGGCTCTGGCGCCTTTTTTCCCCGGCGTGCCCATCTCACGCATCGATCGCGACACGACCAGCCGTAAAGGGTCGCTGGAGCAGCATCTGGCGGAAGTGCATCGCGGCGGCGCGCGAATCCTGATCGGCACACAAATGCTGGCGAAAGGCCACCATTTCCCGGACGTCACTCTGGTGGCGCTGCTGGACGTTGACGGCGCGCTGTTCTCCGCAGATTTCCGGTCGGCAGAACGCTTCGCCCAGCTCTACACGCAGGTTTCCGGGCGTGCCGGTCGCGCCGGGAAACAGGGTGAAGTGGTGCTGCAAACGCACCACCCTGAACATCCGCTACTGCAAACCTTACTGTATAAAGGTTATGACGCCTTTGCCGAACAGGCGCTGGCCGAGCGACAAACGCTCCAGCTTCCCCCATGGACCAGCCATGTGATCGTGCGGGCAGAAGATCACAACAACCAACATGCGCCGATGTTCTTGCAGCAGTTACGAAATCTGATTCAGGCCAGTCCGCTGGCCGATGAAAAACTGTGGGTGTTAGGCCCAGTTCCCGCCCTGGCGCCCAAACGTGGCGGTCGCTATCGCTGGCAAATTTTGTTGCAGCACCCATCGCGAATTCGCCTGCAGCATATCGTCAGCGGCACACTGGCGCTGATCAATACGTTACCCGATGCGCGTAAAGTTAAATGGGTGCTGGATGTCGATCCCATCGAGGGATAATCCCTCACGATGCGAGGCGGATCGTAAAATTAAAGATCCATCACACTTTTTATGAAAATTCTGTAACCGCTTCCATTCACTATCTGATAAAAATGTTTCAGATGAAGGTTATCCAGGGACGAGTCTGTGCCAGCCGCCCTGGCGAGGAGAAAGAGTGAAACCGAATAAGCAGGTTGCCGCCGCTACGATGAAAGATGTTGCCCTGAAGGCGAAAGTCTCAACGGCAACCGTATCCCGCGCATTAATGAATCCAGACAAAGTTTCGCAGTCAACCCGTAACAAGGTTGAGCAGGCTGCTCTGGAAGTGGGATATCTACCTCAATCGATGGGACGCAACGTAAAGCGTAATGAGTCACGTACCATTCTGGTGATTGTGCCTGATATCTGCGATCCGTTTTTTAGCGAAGTCATTCGTGGCATAGAAGTCACCGCCGCAGAACAGGGATATCTGGTGCTTATCGGCGATTGCGCGCACCAGAATCAGCAGGAAAAGACCTTTCTTAACCTCATTATCACCAAGCAGATCGATGGCATGGTCCTGCTCAGCTCGCGCCTGCCGTTTGATGCCAGCGTTGAAGAGCAGCGTAATTTACCGCCGATGGTTATGTCCAACGAGTTCGCGCCAGAGCTGGAACTCCCCACCGTGCACATTGATAACCTCACCGCCGCCTTCAACGCGATGAATTATCTGCTGGAGTTGGGACATAAACGCATTGGCTGTATCGCCGGACCAGAGGATATGCCGCTGTGCCATTACCGTCTGCAAGGTTACGTTCAGGCACTGCGCCGCAGCGGAATTACGGTCGATCCGCATTTCATCGCGCGCGGAGACTTTACCTATGAAGCGGGAGCTAATGCGCTTAAACAGCTCCTGGCGCTACCACAGCCGCCTACCGCAGTCTTCTGCCACAGCGATGTCATGGCGCTTGGCGCCCTCTCTTACGCCAAACGTCAGGGCCTGAAAGTACCCGACGATTTATCGATCATTGGCTTCGATAACATTTCGCTCGCGGAATTTTGTGATCCACCCCTGACAACCGTCGCACAGCCGCGTTTCGATATCGGACGCGAAGCTATGCTGTTACTGCTCGATCAATTACAAGGGCAGAACGTCAGCAGTGGCTCACGTTTACTGGACTGCGAGCTTATTATTCGGGGTACAACCCGGGCACTGACGTAAAGTAAAGTGCTTTCGGACTCCCCTGTCTGGTCAAAGGCCCGCCGCTTAAGTAACATGGCGGGCTGACGAACGAATAAATACAGCGAAACGATAGTGGCACAACGAGATTATGTACGTCGCGGCCAACCGGCACCTTCGCGGCGCAAAAAGAGCACATCACGGAAAAAACAACGCAATACGCCTGCGGTATCGCCCGCTATGGTTGCTATTGCTGCAGCCGTACTCGTGACCTTTATCGGTGGTCTGTACTTCATTACGCATCACAAGAAAGAAGAGTCCGAAACGCTGCAAAACCAGAAAGTCACCGGAAATGGCATTCCACCAAAACCGGAAGAGCGCTGGCGATACATCAAAGAGCTGGAAAGCCGTCAGCCTGGCGTACGCGCGCCTACCGAACCGTCTGCCGGCGGCGAGGTGCTGAACGCCGACCAGTTAACCAATGAGCAGCGCCAGTTGTTAGCGCAGATGCAGGCTGATATGCGTCAACAGCCAACGCAGCTCAACGAAGTACCATGGAACGAACAAACGCCTGAGCAACGCCAGCAAACGCTGCAGCGTCAACGTCAGGTGCAACAGCAGCAGTGGAACACTACGCAGCAGCAGGCTCAACAGCCACGCCAACGGGCAACGGAACAGCCGTACCAGCAGCCGCAAACGCGTACGGCGCAAACCGCACCGGTACAACAGCCGAAACCGCAGCCAAAACCGGCGGCGCAACAGCCGTATCAGGATCTGCTGCAAACGCCTGCGCATACCACCGCCGCTCAGCCGAAAACGCAACCGGCCGCGCCAATAACGAATGAAACGCAGCCGCCAAAACAGACGGCGGAGAAAAAAGATGAACGCCGCTGGATGGTTCAGTGCGGGTCATTTAAAGGCGCTGAGCAGGCAGAAACCGTGCGCGCACAGCTGGCCTTTGAAGGGTTCAACTCGCGAATTACCACTAATAACGGCTGGAATCGCGTGGTTATTGGTCCGCTCAAAGGCAAAGAGAATGCCGACAATACCATCAGCCGCCTGAAGGTTGCCGGTCACACAAACTGCATTCGACTCGCCACTGGGGGTTGAAACCCCCAAAATCCCCCCCATCTATACTTGCATTACGCCCCGCATCCTGTGCGGGGCCTGTATTCTGCATTTGTAACCAAGGGGTCTGCTCGTGACAACAATAGTAAGCGTACGCCGTAACGGCCATGTGGTAATCGCCGGTGATGGTCAGGCCACACTGGGTAACACCGTAATGAAAGGCAACGTGAAGAAAGTCCGCCGTCTGTATAACGACAAAGTCATTGCGGGCTTTGCGGGCGGTACTGCGGATGCATTCACGCTGTTTGAACTGTTCGAACGCAAGCTGGAAATGCACCAGGGTCACCTGGTGAAAGCGGCCGTTGAACTGGCAAAAGACTGGCGTACCGACCGTATGCTGCGCAAACTCGAAGCGCTGCTGGCCGTCGCAGATGAAACGGCATCACTCATCATCACCGGTAACGGCGACGTCATCCAGCCAGAAAACGATCTGATTGCCATCGGCTCCGGCGGTCCCTACGCCCAGGCTGCTGCACGCGCTCTGCTGGAAAACACCGAGCTTGGCGCGCGCGAGATTGCTGAGAAAGCGTTGGATATTGCAGGGGATATCTGCATTTATACCAACCACTTCCATACCATCGAAGAATTGAACTCCAAAGCGTAAGGATCCCCCATGTCTGAAATGACCCCACGCGAAATTGTCAGCGAACTGAACAAACACATCATCGGCCAGGATAACGCTAAGCGTTCCGTGGCGATTGCCCTGCGTAACCGCTGGCGCCGTATGCAGCTCAACGAAGAGCTGCGCCATGAAGTGACGCCGAAAAATATTCTGATGATTGGTCCGACCGGCGTCGGTAAAACCGAAATCGCCCGTCGCCTGGCAAAACTGGCCAACGCGCCGTTCATCAAGGTTGAAGCAACCAAATTCACCGAAGTTGGCTATGTTGGTAAGGAAGTTGACTCGATCATCCGCGATCTGACCGACGCAGCCATTAAGATGGTTCGCGTTCAGGCCATCGAGAAAAACCGCTTCCGCGCTGAAGAGATGGCGGAAGAGCGCATTCTCGACGTGCTGATCCCACCAGCTAAAAATAACTGGGGACAGTCTGAGCAGCCGCAGGAACCTTCTGCCGCGCGTCAGGCGTTCCGTAAAAAACTGCGCGAAGGCCAGCTCGACGATAAAGAGATCGAAATCGATCTCGCCGCCGCACCGATGGGCGTTGAAATCATGGCGCCTCCGGGCATGGAAGAGATGACCAGCCAGTTACAGTCCATGTTCCAGAACCTGGGCGGTCAGAAGCAAAAACCGCGTAAGCTGAAAATCAAAGACGCGATGAAGCTGCTGATTGAAGAAGAAGCGGCCAAACTGGTGAACCCGGAAGAGCTGAAACAGGAAGCTATCGACGCCGTTGAGCAGCACGGGATCGTGTTTATCGACGAAATCGACAAAATCTGTAAGCGCGGCGAATCCTCTGGTCCGGATGTGTCCCGTGAAGGCGTACAGCGCGACCTGCTGCCGCTGGTTGAAGGCTGCACGGTCTCCACCAAGCACGGCATGGTGAAAACCGATCACATTCTGTTTATCGCTTCTGGCGCATTCCAGGTCGCGAAACCGTCGGACCTGATCCCGGAACTGCAGGGTCGTCTACCGATTCGCGTTGAACTACAGGCGCTGACCACCAGCGATTTTGAGCGTATCCTGACCGAACCGAATGCCTCCATCACCGTTCAGTACAAAGCGCTGATGGCGACCGAAGGTGTGGACATTAACTTCACCGAATCGGGCATTAAACGCATTGCCGAAGCGGCCTGGCAGGTTAACGAAACCACCGAAAACATCGGTGCGCGTCGTCTGCACACCGTTCTGGAACGTCTGATGGAAGATATTTCCTATGATGCGAGCGATTTGAACGGCCAAAGCATCACAATTGATGCCGATTATGTGAGCAAACATCTGGATGCGCTGGTCGCAGATGAAGATCTGAGCCGTTTTATCCTATAATCGCGTTCAATGCATTTTCATCACTGTTGATGGGGCTGATAAAGCCCCATTTTTATTGGCGCTAAATATGACTGAACAACAACAAATTAGCCGCTCACAAGCCTGGCTGGAAAGTTTACGACCTAAGACCTTACCGCTCGCCTTCGCGGCGATCATCGTCGGTACGGCATTAGCATGGTGGCAAGGATACTTCGATCCGCTGGTTGCTCTGCTGGCATTGATTACGGCGGGACTGCTGCAAATTCTGTCCAATCTCGCTAACGACTATGGCGATGCCGTCAAAGGCAGCGACAAGCCCGATCGCATTGGACCGCTGCGCGGGATGCAAAAAGGGGTTATCACCCAAGAGCAGATGAAGCGCGCGCTGATCGTCACCGTAGTGTTGATCTGTCTGTCTGGTCTGGCCCTGGTTGCCGTGGCCTGTCACACGCTGGCGGATTTTGTCGGTTTCCTGGTGCTCGGGGGCCTGTCGATTATCGCCGCGATTACTTACACCGTGGGTAATCGCCCTTACGGATATATCGGTCTGGGCGATATTTCCGTGCTGGTATTCTTCGGCTGGCTCAGCGTGATGGGAAGCTGGTATTTACAGGCCCATACGCTGATTCCGGCGCTGATTCTGCCTGCCACCGCCTGCGGCCTGCTGGCAACCGCTGTGCTCAACGTCAACAATCTGCGCGATATCAACAGCGACAGAGAGAATGGCAAGAACACGCTGGTCGTGCGTTTAGGCGCCGTCAATGCCCGCCGCTACCATGCCTGCCTGCTGATGGGTACGCTGGTCTGTCTGGCGCTGTTTAACCTGTTCTCGCTGCAAAGCCTGTGGGGATGGCTGTTTATTCTCGCCGCTCCGCTGCTTTTCAAACAGGCGCGTTACGTGATGCGTGAGATGAACCCTGAGGCAATGCGCCCGATGCTGGAACGCACCGTAAAAGCGGCACTATTAACTAACCTGCTGTTTGTCGTTGGAATTTTCTTAAGTCAGTGGTCTCTTTAACTGACAAATATCAATTAACAATTGATGATTTTGCCAACAGTACACATAGCGCGATATACTAAAAATTCTCGCAGCAACTAAACGTTAAGCCTATGAAATACGATACATCCGAGCTTTGTGACATCTATCAGGAAGATGTCAACGTCGTGGAACCGCTGTTCTCTAACTTTGGGGGACGGTCGTCGTTTGGCGGACAAATCATCACGGTAAAATGTTTCGAGGACAACGGGTTGCTGTACGATCTGCTCGAACAGAACGGCCGTGGTCGCATTCTGCTGGTCGATGGCGGCGGTTCTGTTCGCCGCGCGCTGGTCGATGCCGAAGTGGCGCGGCTGGCCGTACAGAATGAATGGGAAGGTCTGGTCATCTACGGCTCAGTACGCCAGGTAGACGATCTGGAAGAACTGGATATCGGCATTCAGGCGATTGCCGCAATTCCGGTAGGCGCTTCAGGTGAAGGCATTGGGGAAAGCGATGTGCGCGTCAACTTTGGCGGCGTGACCTTCTTCTCCGGCGACCACCTTTACGCCGACAACACCGGGATAATCCTCTCCGAAGACCCGCTCGATATCGAGTGATCAAAAAGGCACCGCAAGGTGCCTTTTTTTATGCGTTTCCGTCGTACCCACCTTTTGCACGCCTTGCAACTGTAGCTATTTGCCCCAACTGATGAAGCTACTTACAGCGGCTCTATCTCCCCCTTCCCACTCTGCGTGTTATTTGTCTTAATAAACAATAATTTAAAAACATGGCACGCCTTATGCTTTATACCACTGTATCCAATCAAAGCGCATAAGGATTTTTTATGAAGAAAAATGCAGTGGTTATTACCCCGCAAGATAGCGTTGCTACTGCTATCCAGCCCCTCAAGGCCGGAGACGTCGCCAACATGTTTGTTGGCAATGAAAATCTGACCATCACCTTACGGGATGACATCCCTTACGGTCATAAATTTGCCATTAAAGCCGTTGCGCTTCATGGCGAAGTTTACAAATACGGTGAATCCATTGGTCGGGCAACAAAGCCTATCCAGACCGGAGATTATGTTCATGTTCATAATGTTGAAAGTGAACGTGGCCGTGGGGATTGGAAATAAAGGCTGAAGGAACAAGTGAAAATGAAAAAAACAATCAAAGGTTATCGTCGTCCGGATGGTAGCGTGGGTATTCGCAACTACGTCTTAATTTTACCTACCAGCGTTTGCGCCAATAAAGTGGCTCAGGACATCTCCGCTCAGGTTCATGGCTCAACCTGGCTTAATAATGATTTTGGTTGCTGCCAGATTGCTGGTGATGCTGCATTAACCGAAAAAACACTGATCAACGTTGCCAGGAACGGCAACGTTGGCGCCATACTCGTTGTCGGATTGGGTTGTGAAGGCGCTGAACCTACTCACATTGCGCAAGAAATCACGAAATTTGGTAAGCCGGTTTCCTGCATCACAATTCAGAATGAAGGGGGGACCTTGCAGTGTCAGGCGCGCGGAATTTCAATCGCACGTCAGTATGCGCAGGATTTGTCCCAGCAAGACTACGAAGAAATAAGCGTCAGCGAGTTGATCCTCGGAATGGAATGCGGAGGTTCTGATACCACCTCTGGCCTCGCCTCCAACCCTGCCTGTGGTGTTGCATCTGATTTGTTAGTTAACGATGGTGGCACATCGATTCTTTCAGAAACCACCGAATTCATTGGCGCAGAACACGTTGTTGCTCGTCGGGCCATTAATTCACAAGTCGCAGACGATTTAATCAAGCTGGTTGTGGGGTGTGAAGAAAGAGCGAAAGCCCTGGGCGCAGATATCAGGGGCGGGCAACCGACGCCAGGTAATATCCAGGGCGGTATCACCACCATTGAGGAAAAATCTCTGGGCTGCATGCACAAAGCGGGTCATTCACCGCTACAGGGCGTCCTGCAATACGCAGATTTCCCTGGCGGTCGTGGACTATGGGTGATGGACTCCCCTGGACAAGATATCGAATCCATCTCCGGGATGGTGGCTGGCGGCGCACAAATTATTATCTTTACTACCGGGCGCGGAACCCCCACGGGAAACCCGATTGCGCCAGTGATCAAAATCACCGCCAACGAAGAAACATTTACCAAAATGCGCGACAACATTGATATTGATGTTTCATCGATTATGCGGGGAGAATCTTCTATTAATGAGATGGGCGAGGTGATTTATCAGGAAATCATTAAGGTTTCTAATGGTAAAACAACCAAAGCTGAAGATCTTGGGCATAAGGAATTCTCTATTTACAAGATCGCACCAACATTTTAAGACGATAGAAATATAACCCTATACGGTGGGAATAAATAACATATTCCCATCACTTATATCCGTTACGAAAACACGGAAGTCTCCTCATGAAAATAAAACAAACAATTGAGAAATTCCCAGGCGGGATGA
>NZ_JAHLQZ010000147.1:0-10788 GCF_018919505.1 Citrobacter sp. S55_ASV_140 | reverse complement strand
CAGCAGCAATGCTGTTTCACAGTTTTTGCCGGGGATATTCTTTTTTAAACCACGATGTTGAAAAAACAGTCAGGCCATCGGTTGAATCCGTATTTTTATTGATTTCAATCAGCAATAGTTATCGGTTTATTAGGCACATTCTGTCACCACTTTTTACTTTTTTTAGTTTTTTTACTTTCCGGGCAGCAATGCGACAGGGGAAACAATGTTGACATTTATTGAACTCCTTATTGGGGTTGTGGTTATTGTGGGTGTGGCGCGCTACATCATCAAAGGTTATTCCGCCACCGGCGTACTGTTTGTTGGCGGTCTGGTTTTGCTGATTATCAGTGCAGTGATGGGACATAAAGTTCTGCCTTCCAGCGCAGCAACGACGGGCTATACTGCTACAGACATTGTTGAATACATTAAAATTTTGCTGATGAGCCGCGGTGGCGATCTCGGCATGATGATTATGATGCTGTGTGGTTTTGCCGCCTACATGACGCATATTGGCGCGAACGATATGGTCGTTAAGCTGGCCTCCAAACCGCTGCAATATATCAACTCACCTTATCTGTTGATGATTGCCGCCTATTTTGTCGCCTGTCTGATGTCGCTGGCAGTCTCGTCAGCTACCGGCCTGGGCGTATTGCTGATGGCAACGCTTTTCCCGGTCATGGTAAACGTTGGAATCAGCCGTGGCGCCGCGGCGGCCATATGCGCTTCCCCTGCCGCAATCATTCTTTCACCGACATCCGGTGATGTGGTGCTGGCGGCAAAAGCCGCAGAAATGCCGTTGATTGATTTCGCGTTTAAAACCACGCTGCCAATTTCCATTGCCGCCATCATTGCTATGGCGATCGCACACTTTTTCTGGCAGCGCTATCTGGATAAAAAAGAGAACATTTCTCACGAAATGTTAGACGTAGCAGAAATCACCACTACCGCGCCGTCGTTTTACGCCATCCTGCCGTTTACACCGATCGTAGGCGTTCTGATTTTTGATGGTAAATGGGGTCCGCAGCTGCACATTATTACTATCCTGGTACTATGCATGCTCATCGCCGCCGTTCTGGAATTTGTTCGCGGATTCAATACTCAGAAGGTGTTTTCAGGTCTGGAAGTCGCTTACCGGGGCATGGCGGACGCCTTTGCTAACGTAGTGATGCTGCTCGTCGCTGCGGGTGTTTTTGCCCAGGGCTTGAGTACCATCGGCTTTATTCAAAGCCTGATTTCTATCGCCACCTCGTTTGGCTCAGCGAGTATTATTCTGATGCTGGTACTGGTGATCCTGACCATGCTGGCGGCAATGACCACGGGTTCCGGTAACGCGCCGTTCTATGCTTTCGTTGAGATGATCCCGAAACTGGCACACTCTTCCGGCATTAACCCGGCTTACCTCGCTATCCCGATGCTTCAGGCCTCCAACCTCGGGCGTACCATTTCCCCAGTCTCCGGCGTCGTTGTGGCGGTGGCTGGGATGGCGAAGATTTCTCCGTTCGAAGTTGTGAAACGTACCTCGGTTCCGGTGCTGGTCGGACTGCTGGTGGTGATTATCGCCACCGAAGTGATGGTACCGGCAACGTCTGCCCTGATTGGCGGTTAACGATACCTGTCAATACCTGACCTTAATACACAAAATCATTTATGCTGCATCGCGGCGGCAAGTAAAGAAATCCCCAGGAGCATAGATAACTATGTGACTGGGGTTTCTGCACGCAGCCAACAAAGAGGCAGCTTAAAGGATGACGTGTATTAGCCGCCGTGATAAATACGCTGCGGTCTACCCACCTTCCCGTGAATAATCTCCGCGATAATCAAATGGCGGCTGGCACAGTACTCCAGATAACGTCTGGAGGTCGTACGACTGATGGTGAGCGCCTGGGCGATCGTTTCCGCAGTATGATGTACCGTCGGATCGGCAAATAGCTTCAGCACCGCATTCAGCGTTAACGCATCAATCCCGGTCGGCAAATCGCCTTTCGGCTCGCCGCGCGCATAGGCGTTAAACATTTCATCAATCTGCTTTTGACTGGCGCTGTCATTGCCTGCCAGCATACGTCTGCGCTGTTGATACCGCGTCAGCGTCTGCCCCAAACGCTCGTAAGCGATAGGTTTGACCAGATAATCAAACGCGCCGCTGCGCACGGCCTCGGAGACCGTTTCCATATCGCTGGCCGCCGTGGTAAAGACCACACCGCCCGGATAACGCGCCTGGGTCAGCTCATGCAACAAAGTAATACCCTTACCGTCCGGCAAGTAGTTATCAAGAAGAATCAAACCGGGCTTAAAACGCTCAATCATCATTCTTGCCTGCGCAAGATTACCCGCCAGCCATATCTGGCTGAAGCCGGGTATATGGCGGATATATTCAGCATGCATTTCCGCCAGTAGCGTTTCATCCTCAACGATCAGTAGCGTTAATGGTTCCGTCATTATTTTTTTTCACTTTCGGAAGAAATAAAGAAAATAAGGTGCCGCAAGGGGAGTTATCTTCGAGCGTAATCACCCCGTTACAGCGCCTCACATAACTTGCAATCAGATACAAACCGATGCCATGTTCGCCTGGTTCATCGGTACGGGTGCTTACACCCTGTTCAAATATTTTTTCACGCAATGCTTCCGGCACACCGCATCCCTGATCGGCAACTTCGATGACCACATCATCCCCTTCGTCGCTCAAATAGAGTTCGACGACTTTGTTGCCTTGCTGGGTGCGTAAACTCGCTTCAAATGCATTATCAAGCAGATTGCCAACAATTGCTGCAAACTCTGTGCTATCCAGCCCTTCAGGCAGTTGGCGCAGTTGGCTGCCAGGAACAATGGTCATCGTAAGACCCAGTTCCCGCGCACGTTGCACCTTGCCAAATAACAGACCCGCCACCTGACGATCGGCAAAGGCGCCGCGCAGGCTGTCAATCAGTTGTTGCTGCGCCTGTGACTCGCCCTGAACCATAGCCAGCACCCGGTCATACTCTTTCATTTGCAGCAGGCCATTGATAGTCGACATCCAGTTCAGGTGCTCATGACGCAGCGTTCTCAGGCTCTCAACATACTGTTTGATTTGCGTTAATTGCGCATTAAGGGTAGCAATTTCATCTTTACTACGAAAACTGATAATGGCGCCGAGCAGTTCGTCACCGGAGCGAATCGCCTCACGGTTGGCGATAACGCTCAACCCATTAAAATTAACCATCGCATCCTGGCGTTGTTCCGCAATCTGTTGGGTGAAAAAGTCCGCTGGCTGAACGACTTCATTTACCGGTTTGCCCAGCCACTTTCTGCCCGGCGATGACAGCCCCAGCATTTTCCTCGCACTGCGGTTTATCGCAGTGATATATCCGTCAGGATCCACGGCAATCAACCCTTCATACACCGAGCTGAACAGCGCTTCCTGCTGACGCACCACCCGCGCGATTTGTTTAGGCTCCATCCCCAACATCTGCCGACGAATATGGGCAGCAAAAAACCAGGAGAGCAGCATAAGTACCAACAACAGCAGGATAAATACCCCAGCCATTGGCAGTAAGAAATCCGATCGCCAGCTATCAATTTTACTGATCAGATAGCCAATTGAGACCACGCCAATGATTTTGCCATCGTCATCAAAGATAGGGGTTTTGGCGCGCATTGCCATCCCAATAGATCCTTTGCCGGTAATAAAGTAGCTCTCACCTTTTTCCAGCGCGCCAGGCTTGGTGAACTGCATCGGGTAACCAATTTTTTCCGGGTTCGGATGATAAAGACGAATAGAGTGGGTATCTCCAATCACCACATAATCGAAATCAGTCCCGCTCTGTAGTTTGTCGGCAATAGTCGCCAGACGCTTGTAATCACGATGCTTCACCGCCGTGATGATGCTGTCATTAGAGGCGATGATTTTGGCCTGGTTCATTGCCATATCGCGGACATGTGTCGTCAGATAATCTTCAAAACTGGCGGTAAAGTATTGTGCTAACGCTGCGATAATAAGAACAGAAACGACCAGAATGAGCAGAAAAATGCGTAACGGAAACGCCAGACTGCGAAAAAAAGGAAACCGTGTTTTATTTTTCTGTTCTGCCATAAATTTTCCTCACCGACGTTACCGAAACTTATTTTCTATTGTAGTTGTAATAAAAATGTTTTATTTAAAAGTGACGATATAAAACAGGATCGTTGCAGATTCCCCACCTTAAATCAATTAAACAAATTAAAACCACGCGCTATTTCCGGGTTAAATTAATTAAAAAACTTAAAACCATAAAACACATTAAAACCTTCTAACTTATTGTGAAATAAATCAAAAATTACCTCCAAAATACTCCTTACGATGTATGCAGCAGGGAAAAAAAGAAATACTCCGTAATAAAAAACCATTCCCTTCAATTGCAAACAAAACGTTATCAGGTTGCTAATCAGAGCAACAAAAACAGAAACCCAGTAACAAATATAGCATCGGGGCTCTATTTACTATGTTCGGTAATAATATATTCACGCAAGTTAAACGCTCAGAAAATAAAAAGATGGCGGCTATCGCGCAATTTCTGAAAGAGAACGATCTGAGCGTTGATACCACCGTCGAAGTATTTATCACCGTCACCCGTGACGATCGCCTGATTGCCTGTGGCGGTATCGCCGGAAATATCATTAAGTGCGTCGCGATTTGTGAGTCCGTGCGCGGTGAAGGCCTGGCGCTGACGCTGGCGACAGAACTCATCAACCTCGCCTATGAGCGCCACTGTACGCACCTCTTCATCTATACCAAAACCGAGTACGAATCGCTGTTTAAACAGTGCGGCTTTTCCACACTCACCAGCGTGCCCGGCATTATGGTGTTGATGGAAAACAGCACCACGCGGCTGAAACGCTACGCCGAATCGCTGGCAAAACAGCGTCATGAAGGGAAAAAAATTGGCTGTATCGTCATGAACGCCAACCCCTTCACCAACGGTCATCGTTTTCTGATCCAACAGGCGGCCGCGCAATGTGACTGGCTGCATCTGTTTTTGGTGAAAGAAGATACCTCGCGTTTTCCGTATGAAGACCGACTGGATCTGGTACTTAAAGGGACAAAAGACATTCCGCGTTTAACCGTGCATCGCGGTTCGGAATACATCATTTCCCGCGCTACGTTCCCGTGCTACTTCATCAAAGAGCAGAGCGTTATTAACCACTGCTACACCGAAATAGACCTGAAAATCTTCCGCCAGTACCTGGCCCCGGCTCTCGGCGTTACGCACCGTTTCGTGGGTACCGAGCCGTATTGCACCGTCACCTCCCAGTACAACAACGATATGCGTTACTGGCTGGAGACCCCAACGCTTCCCGCCCCACCGATTGAACTGGTGGAAATTGAGCGGCTGTGCTTCCAGGAGATGCCGATTTCCGCCTCCTGGGTGCGCAAGCTGCTGGTTAAAAAAGATCTCACGGCTATCGCATCCCTGGTTCCTGACGCCACGCTGCGCTATCTGCAAAGCATGGTTGAACGAGCCTCATCGGGTGCGGCAGTCCGCCAAAATACCCCCGCATTAGCAACAGGTGAAAAATGAAAATAAACCAGGCAGCCGTCGCAGGCACACTCGAGTCCGGTGATGTGATGATTCGCATCGCTCCACTCGATTCGCAGGATATTGACCTGCAGGTTAACAGTAGCGTCGAAAAGCAGTTCGGTGATGCCATTCGGGCCACCATTCTGGACGTACTGTCCCGCTACAACGTACGCGGCGTGCAATTAAATGTTGATGATAAAGGCGCACTGGACTGCATTTTACGTGCGCGACTGGAAGCACTACTGGCCCGCGCTGGCGGTATTCCGGCACTGCCATGGGAGGATTGCCAGTGATTGCCGAATCTTTACAACAACGTAAAACCCGTACCCGCCGTAGCATGTTGTTCGTACCGGGCGCCAATGCCGCCATGGTCAGCAACTCGTTTATCTACCCGGCTGATGCGCTGATGTTCGACCTGGAAGACTCCGTCGCGCTGCGTGAAAAAGATACCGCCCGCCGCATGGTGTACCACGCGCTGCAACATCCGCTGTATCACGACGTAGAAACCATCGTGCGCGTAAACGCCCTCGACTCCGAATGGGGCATCAACGACCTCGAAGCCGTTGTGCGCGGCGGCGCCGACATCGTGCGTTTACCGAAAACCGATACCGCACAGGATGTCATCGACATCGAAAGCGAAATCCTGCGCATCGAAAACGCCTGTGGTCGCGAACCCGGCAGCACCGGTCTGTTAGCCGCTATCGAATCGCCGTTAGGCATTACCCGCGCGGTGGAAATCGCCCACGCTTCCGAGCGTCTGATTGGTATTGCACTGGGTGCTGAAGATTATGTGCGTAACCTGCGCACTGAACGTTCCCCGGAAGGCACTGAACTGCTGTTTGCCCGCTGCTCTATTTTGCAGGCTGCACGCTCTGCCGGTATTCAGGCATTCGATACCGTCTATTCCGATGCCAACAACGAAGCAGGTTTCCTGCACGAAGCCTCACACATCAAGCAACTGGGTTTTGACGGCAAGTCGCTGATCAACCCTCGCCAGATTGAACTTCTGCATAACCTCTATGCCCCGACGCGCAAAGAGCTGGCTCATGCCCGTCTGGTGGTGGAAGCCGCTGAAGCTGCCGCCCGCGAAGGTCGTGGCGTGGTTTCCCTGAACGGCAAGATGGTCGACAGCCCGGTTATCGAGCGCGCCCTTCTGGTTATCTCCCGTGCAGAACTTTCCGGCATTCGCGAAGAATAAGGCAAAAAAATGACGCAGAAAATCGAACAGTCTCAACGCCAGGATCGCGTGGCGACCTGGAGCCGTCATGCAGAAAGCGAGCTTTCCGCTTATCAGAGCACCGCAAAAGTAGAATTGCAGGCGCAAAAACCGCGCGACAAAAAGCTGTGCGCTAATCTGGAAGACGCCATTCGTCGTTCAGGTTTACAGGATGGTATGACCATCTCTTTCCACCACGCATTTCGCGGTGGCGATCTGACGATTAACCTGGTGATGGACGCCATCGCCAACATGGGCTTTAAAAATCTGACGCTGGCCTCAAGCTCCCTGAGCGACTGCCACGCGCCGCTGGTTGAGCACATCCGTCAGGGCGTGGTCAGCCGAATTTATACCTCCGGGCTGCGTGGCCCGCTGGCAGAAGAGATCTCTCGTGGTCTGCTGGCTGAGCCGGTGCAAATCCACTCCCACGGTGGTCGTGTACACCTGGTGCAAAGTGGTGAACTCAACATTGATGTCGCATTCCTCGGCGTACCGGCGTGCGACCAGTTTGGTAATGCTAACGGTTATACCGGCAAAGCGTGCTGCGGCTCATTGGGCTATGCCCGCGTCGATGCCGAGAACGCCAGGCAGGTTGTTCTGCTGACAGAACAACTGCTGAGCTATCCGCACAACCCGGCCAGCATTACCCAGGATCAAGTGGATCTGATCGTGCAGATCGACCAGGTCGGCGATGCGGACAAAATTGGTGCTGACGCGACCCGTATGACCACCAATCCGCGTGAATTGTTGATCGCCCGCAGCGCGGCAGACGTCATTGCTAACTCCGGTTACTTCAATGAAGGCTTCTCATTACAGACAGGAACCGGCGGCGCGTCTCTGGCCGTTACCCGTTTCCTGGAAGACAAAATGCGCAGCCGTGACATCCATGCCGATTTCGCGCTGGGCGGCATCACCGCCACCATCGTTGATCTGCATGAAAAAGGCTTAATCCGCAAACTGCTGGATGTACAAAGCTTCGACAGTACCGCCGCGAAATCCCTGGCCCGCAATCCAAATCACATTGAGATTAGCGCTAACCAGTACGCTAACTGGGGCTCGAAAGGCGCATCCGTTGACCGCCTGGACGTTGTGGTACTGAGCGCATTAGAAGTAGACACCAGCTTCAACGTTAACGTACTGACCGGCTCCGACGGCGTACTGCGTGGCGCTTCCGGTGGTCACTGCGATACGGCTGTGGCCGCAGCGCTTTCTATCATCGTCGCACCGCTGGTTCGTGGACGCATCCCAACATTGGTAGATAACGTGCTGACCTGCGTAACCCCAGGTTCCAGCGTTGACATTCTGGTTACCGACCACGGTATCGCCGTCAACCCTGCTCGCCCTGAACTGGCGGAACGCCTGCAAGAAGCTGGCATGAAAGTGGTGTCGATTGAATGGCTGCGCGAACGTGCACAGCAGCTAACCGGTCAACCGCGCGCCATCGAATTTACCGATCGAGTAATTGCCGTTGTGCGCTACCGCGATGGTTCGGTAATTGACGTTGTGCATCAGGTGAAGGAATAAGCCATGCACCTGCTCCCTGAACACGCCACCTGCCACGCGGTTTCCATCCCTGAGCTGCTCGCCAGCCGAGATGAGAGACAAGCAAGGCAGCATACCTGGCTCACGCGTCATCACGCGCCACTGGTCTCGTTTACCGTAGTCGCGCCAGGTCCGATTAAAGACAGCGAATTAACCCGTCGCATCTTTAATCACGGCGTCACCGCCCTGCTCGCGCTGGCGGAAAAATCCGCCTGGATTGTCAGGGAGCAAACTGCGCTGGTCTCTGCCAGCGGACCGGAAGGCCTGCTGGCCATTGAGGCTCCGGCCCAGGACCTCAAGCTCGCCACTATCGGACTTGAGCATTCACATCCGCTGGGACGGTTATGGGACATCGACGTCCTGAACCCTGAAGGGGAAATTCTGTCCCGGCGTCATTTCGCGCTCCCTGCCCGCCGCTGTCTGCTGTGCGAGCAAAGCGCTGCCGAATGCGCGCGGGGTAAAACTCACGCGCTTTCCGACTTACTCACTCAGATGGAGGCACTGCTGCATGATGCCGATTCCCGCAACATCAACTCATAACGCAGTTCTTCCTCTGGATCTGCCTGACGCTTACGCCACGCTGGCGTGGCGCGCCATGCTGACGGAAGTCAACCTGTCGCCTAAACCGGGTCTGGTGGATCGTATTAATAACGGCGCGCATAAAGATATGGCGCTGGAAGATTTTTATCGCAGTGCTGAAGCGATTCAGACATGGCTGCCGCGTTTTATCGAATACGGCGCATTTAGCGCACAGCAGCCGCCGGAAGATGTCCTGCCAGGACTACGTCCGCTGGGCATGGCCTGCGAAGCCGATATGTTTCGCGCTACTGCCGGAGTGAACACCCATAAAGGCAGCATCTTCTCGCTGGGATTACTGTGCGCCGCCATTGGCCGCCTGCTCCAGCTCCGCCTGAGCGTTACCGCTGAAACCCTTTGCTCTACGGCAGCAACATTTTGCCGTGGCCTGACCGAGCGCGAACTGCGCCAGAACAACCAACAACTCACGGCTGGCCAACGTCTTTATCAGCAACTGGGATTAACCGGCGCACGCGGCGAAGCCGAAGCAGGATATCCCCTCGTCATTCAGCATGCTCTGCCGCACTACCGTGCACTGCTGGCTGAGGGCCGCGATCCTGAACTGGCGTTACTCGATACGTTACTGCTGCTGATGTCTATCAACGGCGACACCAACGTGGCTTCCCGTGGTGGCGCAGAAGGTTTGCTCTGGCTACAGCAGCAGGCCTCCACGTTGTTACAACAAGGCGGGATTCGTACCCCTGCCGATCTCGAATACCTACGCCAGTTCGACCAACAGTGCATTGAACGCAACCTCAGTCCTGGAGGCTGCGCCGATCTGCTGATCGTCACATGGTTCTTAGCTCAGATTTCACAAGTTCATCATTATCACAATTAAAGATCCTTTCCGGAGAATCACACACATGTCTTTAGCAAAAGATAAAATTTGGAAGTTACTGGCCCCATTGGTAGTCATGGGCGTCATGTTTCTTATCCCCGTCCCTGATGGCATGCCCCCACAGGCATGGCACTATTTTGCCGTGTTCGTGGCCATGATTGTCGGGATGATTCTGGAGCCAATTCCGGCAACGGCAATCAGCTTTATCGCCGTGACGATCTGCGTTATCGGCAGTAACTATCTGCTGTTTGACGCATCCGAGCTGGCCGACCCGGCATTCAAAGCGGGTAAGCAAGCGCTGAAATGGGGTCTGGCGGGCTTCTCCAGCACCACCGTGTGGCTGGTGTTTGGCGCGTTTATTTTCGCACTGGGTTATGAAGTTACCGGCCTGGGTCGTCGTATCGCGCTGTTCATGGTGAAATTCATGGGTAAACGTACCCTGACGCTGGGCTATGCGATTGTTATTATCGACATCCTGCTGGCGCCGTTTACACCGTCCAACACCGCGCGTACCGGCGGTACCGTATTCCCGGTTATCAAAAACCTGCCGCCGCTGTTTAAATCATTCCCGAACGATCCTTCCGCGCGCCGTATTGGCGGATATCTGATGTGGATGATGGTCATCAGTACCAGCCTGAGCTCCTCTATGTTCGTGACCGGCGCGGCGCCGAACGTACTGGGTCTGGAATTCGTCAACAAAATTGCTGGCATTCAAATCAGTTGGCTGCAATGGTTCCTCAGCTTCCTGCCGGTCGGTATTATTTTGCTGATCGTTGCGCCGTGGCTGTCCTATGTTCTGTACAAACCAGAAGTCACTCACAGTGCTGAAGTTGCCGCATGGGCCGGTGAAGAACTGAAAACCATGGGTAAACTGACGCGTAAAGAGCTGACCCTGATCGGTCTGGTTCTGCTCAGCCTGGGTCTGTGGGTCTTCGGGGGTAAACTGATTGATGCCACCGCGGTGGGTCTGCTGGCGGTTTCCCTGATGCTGGCGCTACACGTTGTACCGTGGAAAGATATTACCCGCTATAACAGCGCATGGAACACACTGGTAAACCTCGCCACGCTGGTTGTTATGGCAAATGGTTTGACCCGTTCAGGCT
>NZ_JAHLQZ010000146.1:0-10937 GCF_018919505.1 Citrobacter sp. S55_ASV_140 | reverse complement strand
GGGCAAACCGTTACGCTGAGCGTGCTGGACCGCATTATTCAGGAAGGGCGGATGGCGCGCGATGAGCTACAGCAGACCTACGCGCGTGACATGCTGGAAGAACTGGCTACGCAGATTCTTGATGAAGGGATGGTGATTGAAAGCGATACCGTAGCGATGATCAACCACCGCATTGCGCAGATTGACGCGCTCATCAGCGACCAGTTGAATGAAGTATTACATCACCCGGAGATGCAGAAACTGGAAGCCTCCTGGCGTGGCCTGCATCAATTTGTGATGAATACCGAAACCAGCACCCGGCTGAAATTGCGTCTGCTGAATGTGTCACGTAAGGAGTTGCAGGACGATCTGGAAAAAGCGGTCGAGTTTGACCAGAGCACGTTGTTCAAAAAACTGTATGAAGATGAATACGGGACTTTCGGCGGCAACCCTTACAGCGTGTTGGTGGGCGATTTTGAGTTTGGTCGACATCCGCAGGACGTGGCGCTGCTGGAGAAAATCTCCCAGGTGGCGGCAGCGGCCCATGCGCCATTTATTGCTGCCGCCAGTCCGCGCTTATTTGATATGGGATCGTTCGCTGAGCTGGGCGTCCCGCGCGATCTGGCGAAGATCTTCGAAAGCACCGAATTGATTAAATGGCGAGCCTTCCGCGATAGCGATGACTCCCGCTATGTCTCGCTGGTGTTACCGCATGTGTTGCAGCGTCTGCCGTACGGACCGGATACGGTGCCGGTAGAAGGGGTGAACTTCGTTGAAGATGTTAACGGCATGGACGCGAGTAAATACCTGTGGGGCAACGCCGCATGGGTGCTGGCTAACCGCATTACCGAGGCATTTGCCTTGTATGGCTGGTGCGCGGCGATTCGTGGCGCTGAAGGCGGTGGACTGGTGGAAGATCTTCCAGCGCATACCTTCTCTACGCCATCCGGCGATATCAGTCTGCGCTGTCCAACGGAGATAGCCATCACCGATCGCCGTGAGAAAGAGTTGAACGATCTCGGGTTTATCGCGCTGTGCCATAAAAAGAATACTAACACCGCCGCGTTCTTTGGTGGACAAACGACTAATCAGGCAAAAATCTACAACACGCCGGAAGCCAACGCCAACGCGCGCATTTCAGCGATGCTACCGTACATCCTGGCCGCCTCGCGCTTTGCGCACTACCTGAAGGCTATTATGCGCGACAAGATTGGCAGCTTTATGAGCCGTGACGAGATCGAAAGCTACCTCAACAACTGGATTGCCGATTATGTCCTGCTCACCGACAGCGCCCCACAGGAGATCAAAGCGCGTTATCCGCTGCGCGAAGCGCGGGTGGACGTAAGTGCTGTGCCTGGCAAGCCGGGGGTCTATCGCGCGGTTGTATTCCTGCGTCCGCACTTCCAGTTAGAAGAGTTAACCACCTCTATCCGTCTGGTCGCCGAACTGCCGCCACCGGCAGCCGCTTGATCATTAAGGAGATAAACCATGGATGCGATTTTTTTAAAGCTCGACGATATCAAAGGCGAAAGTCAGGTTGATGGATTTAAAGATCAGATAGAGATCATGTCCTACAGCCATAACGTCGCAATGCAGGTCACCAACGACGTCAGTAACACCGAACGCACCTCCGGACGGGCGCACGTGGGGGAAATGTCGCTGACCAAGTTTGTCGACCTTTCCACGCCGAAGCTTAACGAGTACTGCTGTAGTGGGAAGATGATTAAAGAGGCTGTACTGACGTTATGTCGGAATGATGACGGCAAAATGCTGCCACTTATCGTGTATACCCTGGATAACGTGGTTATCTCGCATCTGAGCGTGAGCGGCGGTTCCGGTGGCAAACCGGTGGAAACGATGTCGCTGAACTTCACCAAAATTAAATGGGAAATCACCGCTCAGAAACTGGGAGGTCAGAAAGAGGGTAACGTCTCTTCCGTCTGGGATATGGCGATGAATAAGAAACCGTAACTTGAGGTAATGCCCATGTCACTACCCGTCGCGCTGCTCGACAGACTGATGGATGAGGACATTACGCCGCGTGAGTCGGTTTGCCGGGAGTTGAGAAGACTGTTCAACTCCCGTGCGGCAGAAGATGCTGACACATTGCCGGTGCTGCTTGCCTGGGGCGTCCCGGAATGGCACGGGCTGAACGCAGGCGATGAACGGGTGCTGCGTTGGTATTGCCGTCAGCTGCGCGCTGTTATTTTGCGCCATGAGCCCCGGATTCAGGCGCTGATCGTGAGCGTAAAAGATGCCCATCATCAGACGCTGACGCTGCAACTTGACGCGATGCTGTGGAACGACGACGAACCGCTAACGCTGGAGCTGGCGTACCAAAATGGCGGTTGGCGATAACCCGTATCAGGGGAGATCAATGGACGATCGATTGCTTGATGATTATCTGCAAGAGCTACGATGGCTGCGAACCGCCAGCGGTGAATTCGCTCGTCGGCATCCGCATGTTGCTTCCCGACTGCGGCTGAGTGAATTCGATTGCCCGGATCCCCATGTTGAGCGACTTCTGGAAGGCTTTGCGTTGCAAAGCGCCAGGCTACATCAGCGTCTTGATGACGGCTTTGGTGAGCTATGCGACTCGCTACTGGAACAGCTCTCTCCCCATTTGTTACGCCCTTTTCCTTCTTGCGCAACCGCTTGTTTTACCGCCGATCCGCTGGCGGGCGATCTGAGTCAGGGCTACATGCTTCCTGCCGGAACGCCGTTATACGCGCAAACGGAAAGTGGAGAAACGGTCTGGTGGCGCACGGCATTGGCGCAAACGCTATGGCCTATCGAGATTGAAAATGTTGACTGGTGTGATGCCGCACAGGCCCGGCAGTTGAGCGGAATGGCGCAGGCGCGTGGCGCATTGCGTATTCAGCTACGTTGCCTGCCGCCGCATCAGTTCTCAACGTTGGCGGTAACACAGTTGCGCATTCATCTCAGCGGTTCGCCGCAAATCAATGCCACGCTGTTTGATTTGTTATACGCCCATGTCATTGGGCCGCTGCGCCCACATCCCATTGGCCTGCTGAATGCCGAAAAGATTTTGCCCAGCGAACCGGGCGTAGAGTCCAGCGTGCTGGCGCTCAGTGCCTGGATGAACTGTCCGCAGACGCTGATGTATTTTGATTTACCGCTGCCGTCGACGGGCGAGGGCGACAGTATCACGGTGTGTATCCCTTTCGACAATGCTCCACAGGCAGCACAGCATATTAAACCTGGCGATATTCGTCTGGGCTGCGTGCCGGTAATAAACCTTTTCACTCGCACCTCAGAGCCGCTGCTTGTCGAACATACCCAGAGCGAACATCGGCTGGTCGCCGATCATCATGACAAAAATGTGCACATCTACCGCGTACAGGCGCTGTGGATGAGTCGCCGTGAGAAAGCCTGGCGCGTTCCTGCGTACTACTCAGCCCAGGGACATAGCGAGGCCCGCTGGTTCTGGTATGCACGGCGTCACCGCCACCAGGGGAATGCGCTGTGGCTAACGCTAGTGGACAGCCGTTTTGACCCGTATATGGCGGATGAAGAAACCAGTCTGACGGCAACGCTCTGGTGCAGCAACGGTGAGCAAGCTGCACAACTTACAGCGGGAACGCCATTGACCTTCGAAGTGCCGGGCCCGGTTGCGCAAGTACATTTACTGGGTACGCCGACCACGCCTTCTGAGCCAGCATTACAGCGGGACACGCGCTGGAAGTTGCTTTCCTCGCTGGCGCTCAATCACCTGTCGCTGGTGGAAGGCGAGATGGCGCTGGCGTCGCTGAAAGAGCTGCTGGCGCTGTACGCCCCTTCCGCCGCGTCACCCGCCGTCTGGCAACAGATTAATGGTATTCGCGAGATGCGTTGCCAACGGGTCAGTGAGCATCGGGGAGGTGATGCCTGGCGCGGCTGGCATAACGGCATTCGGGTGACGTTAACTCTTGAACAACAATCATTTACTGGCAATAGCCGACTGCTATTTGCCGGCATCATCGCCCGTTTTCTGGCTCGCAATGCCACCGCGAACTGCTTTGTTCGTACGGTATTGCAGGAAGATGGAGAGGAACTGTCGCTATGGACAGAAGCCGAACAGACCGCGCTGATAGCGTAATCGCCCAATTGCGGCGCGAGCCGTGGCGCTTTTCGCTCGAGCAGTGTATCCGCATCTTACGGGCGAGCGGTGAAACGCCCGCGCTGCGGGGGGAACTGGGGCTGGCGTTCGCGCCTGCGGAGGTGTCGCTGCGCGACGGTACCCTTCAGGTCCACAGCCTGGGGCCGGGCGGGGCCGATGGGGTGCTGCCCTACGGCTGGCTGGAATGGCTGCAACAGGCGGCGCAGGATAAAAACAGTGCGTCGCAGGACTTTATTCATCTGTTTCAACAGCGCTTGATTCAACATCACTGCCGTAGCCTGAGCCTGTATCGGCTGGCAACGCCTTACGCCAGGCGAGAAGATGCGCCGGGGGTTACGTTGATGCGGGTGCTGTGTGGTTTTGATCTGGATGCCGTAAAAAAGCCTCAGTCTGGGCAGCTACAGCGTCTGCTGTCGCAAAGCAGCGGGCTGGAGAATCGTCGGCGTTCAACGGCGGGATTTGTGGCGCTGGTGGCGGCAACGCTCGGTATCACCGTCCATATTGAGGAGTTTATCGGGCGCTGGCAATCCTTGCCGCTGGCGTCTCAAAGCCGGACCGGGTGTCGGCTGGGGCGCAATAGCGTCGCCGGTCGGCGAATATGGAATCAGCATGCGGCGCTACGGGTGCATCTGCGTGCGGAAAATGCCGCGCAGTGGCGAACATTTTTACCTGGCGGACGGGGATTTATTCAACTGAGCAAATTAGCGGAAATCTGGTTTGGCGCGGGAATAACGCTGGAATTGATGATGCGCGCAACCCTGACTCTGGATCATCGCTTAACCCGCGTTGCACCGCCGCGTCTGGGTTATACCGCGCAACTGGCAGGGCGCAAGCCCGCCATGTTCCATTGCCAACAGCATCTTGAGGAGAACAGTAAATGGATTTGAAAGCGCTGGTAAAACGACTGAACCCAATTTGTTTTCGTGCGCTGGAACAGGCCGCCGAACGCAGCCGGGCGCAGGGACACTGGTTCGTTGAGCCGGAGCATATGCTGCTGGCTCTACTGGATGATGAACACTGTGATTTAGCGTATTGCCTGAGCAACGCGGCGATCTCCACCGATACGTTACGTGAAGAGATCCAGCGTGCTCAGGCGCAGTTCAAAACGGGCTGTACGCGGATGCCGGTGTTTTCCGTACACCTGATAGAGCTACTGGAAGGGGCGATTTTGCAGGCGACGTTCCAGCGTATTCCTCTGGTTCGTTCGGCCTTATTGCTCCTGACCTTACTCACCCGAGAACGGCTGCGTACCCAGTTGGCGCAGGGAATGCCACTATTGTTACAGCTTCCGGCTGCGGAGCTGGAAAGCCAGTGGCAGAGCTGGTGTCGCAACTCCGTTGAGGAGGCTGCAGACCCTGACAAGGGCGAATCCCCGAAGCGTGAAGGCGGGGTTCTGGATCAATATACGCACGATCTGACGCGTGACGCGCGGGAAGGGCGGATCGATCCGATCATCGGGCGCGACGCGGAGATCCGCCAGTGCATCGACATCCTGCTGCGTCGCAGGCAGAACAACCCGATTCTGGTGGGTGCGCCAGGTGTGGGCAAAACCGCCGTCGCCGAAGGACTGGCGCTGCGCATCGCCGAAGCCAGCGTGCCGCCGTCGTTGCGTGATGTCGCTCTGCTGGCGCTCGATCTTGGCTTGTTGCAGGCGGGAGCGGGCGTGAAAGGTGAATTTGAGCAGCGACTAAAAGGCGTCATTGACGCCGTTAAAAAATCCCCGCAGCCGATCATTTTATTTATCGACGAAGCCCACACGCTGATTGGCGCGGGCGGCGCCGAGGGGGGTAATGATGCCGCCAACCTGCTGAAACCGGCGCTGGCGCGTGGTGAACTGCGTACCATCGCCGCCACCACCTGGCAGGAGTACAAAAAATATTTCGAGAAAGATCCGGCGCTGGACCGGCGTTTTCAGCGTATCCAGATCGAGGAACCGGACGAGAACAGCGCGGTGATCATGCTGCGGGCGGTGGCCGATAAACTGGAGGCGCATCACGGGGTACAAATTCTGGATACGGCGATCCGCGAGGCGGTGCGCCTCTCGCAGCGCTATATCTCTGGTCGCCAGTTGCCGGACAAAGCGATCAGCGTACTCGACACCGCCTGCGCGCGGGTGGCGCTGGCGCAGCATGACGTGCCGCCTCAGCTTGAGGAGATCCGTCAGCATCTGGCGGCCATTGAAGAAGAGAGCGAACGTCTGAATCGTGAGCTGCTGGTGGGCGTCGATCATCACGACAGGCTGTGTGAACTGGAAGCGCAGGCGGAAAAACTCCACCAGCAGGCGCGGGAGGTGGAGGAGCGCTGGCAGGACGAGCGCCAGCGGGTCGGCGAGCTACAGGCCGCCCGTCAGCGAATGCTGGATCTCAGCGTGCGGCTGGAAGAGGATGATGAACTAGAAGAGGAACTGGTGGAGTGCGCCGCGCTGATCGGCAAACTGGAAACCGCCGCCGCCCAGCTACGTGACGAAGTGCCGCTGGTGCCGGACTGCGTCGATCCCGCCACGGTGGCTTCGGTGATCAGCGGCTGGACCGGGATCCCAATCGGCCAGATGCAGACCGATGAAGCCCACGCCCTGCGTACGCTGGTTGCACGCATGAGCGAGCGGGTAATGGGTCAGCAGGCGGCGCTGGAGACCATTGCCCAACGTCTGCGCGCCTATCGCAGCGGTCTGACCGACCCGCAAAAACCGGTCGGCGTGTTTCTGCTGGTGGGGCCAACCGGCGTGGGTAAAACCGAAACCGCCTATGCGCTGGCCGATGCTTTGTACGGCGGCGAGCGCAATCTGATCACCATTAACCTGTCGGAATATCAGGAGGCGCATACCGTCAGCCAGCTCAAAGGCGCGCCGCCGGGCTACGTCGGTTATGGCAGCGGCGGGGCGTTAACCGAAGCCGTGCGCCGTCGGCCTTATTCGGTGGTGCTGCTCGACGAAATCGAAAAAGCGCACCCGGACGTGCTGGAGGCGTTTTATAACGTTTTCGACAAAGGGGTAATGGAAGACGGCACCGGGCTGATTGTCGATTTTAAAAATACGGTAATGCTGGCAACCAGCAACGTCGGCGCGGAGTTAATTCTCGACACGCCGGTTAGTGAATTAAAGAGCGAACACTTTAACGAGGCATTGCGTGAGGAGTTATTAAAACATTTCCGCCCGGCGTTTTTAGCAAGGATGACCACGGTGGTCTATCGGGCATTGGATGAAAAAATATTAAAAGGCATTGTGCTGGCGAAACTGGAGAAATTATCACAGCGGTATTTTGTGGCGACGGGGGAGAAATTAAATATGGAGGATGGATTGGTTGAGAGGGTAATGGAGAAGTGTAAAGGAGCCGGGGCCAGAGATGTGGAGAACCTGGTGGTTGGGGATTTTTTTAAATAATGAATATATGAGTGTTTATTAAATGTAAAATTTGATATTAAAGTTAGAACTATATAAATTTAGAAGGAGTCAGTATGACAATTGAAGTTGTTCCTCACACTCTCGCGCCTAGTGGGCATTGGACACAGGAAGATTCTGATTTTACTGGAGAAATGCGTAGGCGTCCAGATAATCATGCCGAAATGATAGCATTGTGTAAATATTCAAATAAAGAAAGGGTATTGTTATTTGTGCAAAATGCATTTCCTTGTGATGATTGTCATAATACTTTTATTTCAAAAACAAAAATACTTCCGAAACCATTGTCAAAAGTAACGTCTAAAACAAGAACAATGATAGTGGAATCTAAGCCTTTGAAGATAATAATAAGTATCCAAGACGACAAAGGTACTTATCGCCCCTCTTTTTGCACGTCAGTGCCGGGAGGAGTTAAACCTCCATGTTTATTGATTTATCCAGGGGATGGTGGGGCTGATTTTTTATATATTGAAGGTCGTGATATATCTAAAATACCAAAATATATGTTTTCTGATTGTGCAAAGGGAATAACAATTGCGGAACTCCCACAGTATACATGGTGAATATCATCTTATGATGAAAAAATAATTCACATATAGATAACGTCTTCTGAAGATATTTTTATACAAAACTAAATTGGTTTGGAATTTATTATGCCCGACACCACTATAATAAAACTCACCGCCCCAACCCTGACCGGCCTTACCGCCGCCACTGTACACACCGACTCCCAACTTAACGGTCTGACCACCGCCACCGTTGCCGCGGCTACCTCCGCGCCGCTAACCCACGACAGCACGCTGGCAACTCATCTGACAACGACGATCAACAACGCCGACTACGACGGGCTGATTGCCGAGGCGCACCAGCTCCCCGCCACCGCTAACGCCGATCGCTACCAGTTTGTCCTGCGTCCCTGGCTGTGGTGGCTGACGCTTGCCAGTAACAACCGTGTGTTCCAGAACCTCAGCGCGCAGGAGATCGTCGAGAAGGTGTTTAAAGACGCCGGGTTTAGCGACTACAAATTTCAACTGAAAAGCAAACCGGCGAAGCGTGAATACTGCCTGCAATACAACGAAAGCGATTTTAATTTTGTCTCGCGGCTGCTGGAGCAGGAGGGGATTTTCTGGTTCTTCACCCACGCAGCAGGCAAGCATACGCTGGTGCTGGCGGATGATAACAGCGCCTTCCCGCCGATACCTGGCGACAAAAAAGTGAAGTATCAGGCCGCAGCAAGCGGCGCACGGGAAACCGGGATGATTCGCTCGGCAGAACTGCATTTACAGGCCACCGCGCAGGGCTTCCAGAGCAGCGACTATAACTACGAGCAGCCAAAAGCGGCGCTGTTTGCCCAGGCCGGTGAGAAGAAGGGCGGTATGCAGTATCAGCATCCGGGGCGTTTTAGCGTTAAAGCCGAAGGCGACGCGCTGACGGCGTGGAAGGTTAACGCCCTGAAAGCGCAGGCGAAACAGCTGGTCGGTGAAAGCGACTGCGCGGCGTTGATGGCCGGGCACTGGTTTACGCTAACCGATCATGACGACAAATCTCTGAACATCGACTGGCTAATCACCGCCGTTAGCCACGAGTACGACGGTGAACGCTATCGCAACCGCTTCACTGCTATTCCAAAGGCCACGCCGTATCGCCCCCTCGCCGTGACGCCACAACCCTTTATGCATACGCAAACGGCGACGGTGGTGGGTAAAAGCGGCGAGGAGATCTGGACCGACAAACTTGGTCGGGTGAAGGTGCAGTTCCCATGGGACAGAGAGGGCAAAAGCGACGAAACCAGCTCCTGCTGGCTGCGGGTGGCGACGGCGTGGAGCGGCAACGGCTTCGGCGCGCAGTTTATCCCGCGCATCGGTCAGGAAGTGGTGGTGAGCTTTATCGACGGCGACCCGGATAAACCGCTGATTACCGGCTGCGTCTACAACGGCGCGAATGCGCTGCCGTACGCACTTCCGGCGAACCAGACCCAGTCGGGCATTAAAACCAAAAGTGAAAAAGGCTTCAACGAACTACGCTTCGACGACAAAAAAGATGCCGAGCTGCTGGCGATGCAGGCGCAAAAAGACTTCCAGCTTACCGTTCTTAACGACAGCAAAACGACTATCAGCCATGACGACATTCAGAACGTCAAAAACGACCGCACGCGTACCGTTGAAGAGGGCAACGAAACCGTCACCCTAAAAAAAGGCAATCGTGCGGTGAAAATCGAAAAAGGCAGCGACACACTGGAGGTAAAAGAGAAGCGCAGCGTGACGGTGAAAGGCAATCAGGAGCACGTCATCGACGGCAACGAGACGCATAAGGTAAAGGGCAACTACACGCTGAACGTCGATGGCAACCTGACGATTAAGGTCAGCGGTACGCTAACTCTCGAGAGCGGTAAAACGTTGGACATCAAGAGCGGGTCGGGTCTTAACGCCAGCGCGTCGGGCAGCATGAAGCTGGATGCCACCAGCATAGCCAGTGAAGCGAAAGCCTCGCTGACCCAGAAAGCCGCAACCATCAGCCACGAAGCAAAAGCCACGCTCACCAGCAAAGCCAGCGCGACCCAAACGGTGGATGGTGGCGGGATGCTGATGATTAAAGGTGGCCTGGTGAAGATTAACTGATGAGCGATATGCAGGAATATCACCTGGATAACACCCTGCTACGGGCAAATCTTGCGAACGACCAGCTAAACGGTGAGACGCGAATTGAAGAGAACGGACGCCTGCTGGCAGTTTTGCGATATCAACAGGGGGCGCTGCATGGGGTAATGGAGCGCTGGCATCCTAACGGCCAGCTAGCTATGCAGCAGGCGTATCGTGAGGGCAGGCCGGACGGTATTGCTCGTTACTTCTCGGAAAACGGCGAGCTACTGCGAGAAGAGCAGTGGCTTGACGGCCTGCTGCACGGCGAATGCCGCAGCTTTTATCCTTCCGGGCAGCTACAGCTGCGTGAGCAGTGGTGTCAGGGGTTGCGTCACCAGCTCAGCGAACAGTTCTATCCGGACGGCTCGCTTGCCCAGCGTCTCTGTTATGAAAAGGGGATACTGAAAGGGGAAGCGGAGCGCTGGCTGCCGGATGGGCGTGCCATTGATGCCCGTGGTAAAGCGCAATCGCGAATGAGTAAATGGACGGAGAGGCTGTGAACACGCCTCTCCTGAGTGATTTTATCGCAAATGATGCACGACCTGGTTGCTGCTACCGCGCCAGATCAGCGCCGGGTCTTTGAGGTCCTGCACAAATTTGCCATCAACCAGCACGTTGATGAGATCCACCACCTGCATCTGTGCGGCGTTGAGTTCATCGAGCTTGTAGCCGGTCCACACCCAGATATCTTTCCCCGGACACTCAGCGCGAATACGTTGTACCAGTTGCAGAATATCCGGCACGTTTTGCGGATGCAGCGGATCGCCGCCCGACAGCGAAATTCCCTGACGGTGAATACGCG
>NZ_JAHLQZ010000145.1:0-10947 GCF_018919505.1 Citrobacter sp. S55_ASV_140 | reverse complement strand
CTTATATTCACTGCATAACAACCACTTCACCGGCTCGTCTTCTTCTATCGTCGGGAAACGACCGCCCGGTTCAAGGAAGTGATTGTCATGCTGGTCGTCATTGACCATCGAGATTTCCCAGCCCAGAACAAAGGCTTTCTCAGCCCAGAAACGGTGATACAGTCGCGGCGGCAGACACACTCCCTGCCCCGGTTTTAGCACCAACGTATCACCGGATTTAACGGTACGCCGCTGACCATCGACGCTAACATCAACAATGCGCCGAGTGTCATACCCGTCATCGGGCGTGGACCACGCCAGCTGCATACACAAATCACCGCCGCCGCGGTTAACGATATCTTCCATCTTATGGCGATGAAAATGCCACGGTGTTTGTTGATCCTGCTGAATTTGCAGCATCTTTTCGGCATACGGTTTGGGGTAATCGGCTGACCCCATCAGACCATTGCGCAATGTCAGTAACGTCAGCCCGATTTGCGCAAAATCCCCGCGTCCAAAGTCGGTAACGTCCCAGCCCAGCTGGAGATCGCGCACTTCACGCCACAAAGAGTGGTCCTGTTGTCGCCAGGCGTCGACCGTTAAATACGCAAAATCAGGCAGACAGACCCGAAAGGTCTCGGCGATGGCATGCGCTTTATCGATGACATAATTAATATGTGAACGCTTCATTGCACTTTTCCTTGTTGCGAAAGAGGCGGGTCACCCCGCCTGCATGCCGTTAGTAAAGTGACGCTTTGCCGGTTGAGCCAAACAGTTTCATTTTGTGGCGAATCACGTCCCGCGCGGCGCTGATGGCTTCCGGGTAGATGACGTTCGGGTCCCACCAGGTCTCTTTTGCCAGGATTTCGCGGACTTTCTGGAAGTAGGCATATTTCATATCGCTGGAAATGTTGATTTTGCCCACGCCGAGCGTAACGGATTCAGCGATTTCCGCATCCGGATTCGCGGAACCACCGTGCAGCACCAGCGGAATGTCCACCCGCCCGGCGATATCGCGCAGGATGTTCATTTGCAGCTCTGGCTGCATCCCTTTCGGGTAGATCCCGTGCGCGGTACCAATCGCCACTGCCAGCGTATCGGCCCCGGTACGGGCGATAAAATCCTGCGCCTGGGCGGGATCGGTGTAGGTAACCTTCGACACGCCGCCTTCCACGGACGTTCCGGTCTGGCCAATCGTTCCCAGCTCGCCTTCAACCGAAACACCTACCGCATGCGCCAGCTTGACCACTTCGCGGGTCAGCGCCACGTTCTCTTCATACGGCAGCAGCGAGCCATCAATCATCACCGAGGTAAATCCACACTGAATTGCCCGCAGGACATGCTCTACCGAAGCGCCGTGATCCAGATGCAAAGTAAAGGGGACCGGGCTACGCAGGGTGATATCTCGCACATAGCTAAAGAACGCATCGCCGAGGAAATCATGTTCGCTGGGGTGAATGGAGATAATCGCTGGGGTGTTGGTCGCTTCCGCTTCTTCCACCACTGCACGCACAAAGCAGCTATCCGCTACGTTGAATGCGCCGATGGCAAAACCGTGCTGACGGGTCGGTTGCAGTAATTCTTTCATCGAAACTAACATGTTAATTCTCCAGTTTCAGGGTGTAGAAAGCCCTGCCAGTGCGTCATCGCAGAGGCATAAAAGGCGTTACAGAAAATGAATCAGGCCTGGTCGATAGCGCCGCTGGCCTGTAGATACGGAATAATGGCTTCCTCGCAGGCCTGCTCCATCAGGGCCAGGGCATCAACAAGTTCGCAGGATGTGTCGCGACACAAGGTGTGCAATAGCGCGGCCTTTCCCGCTTCGAAGACCGCCGCGCCAACATTAATCTTGGCGACGCCAAACGTCGGGCAACGCTGTAGCTGGTCAAACGGCGTCCCGCTACCGCCATGCAGCGCCAGCGGCACCGTTGATAAACGGGCAATTTCCTCCAGCCGTTGAAAATCAATGGCTGGCGTTACGCCCGGCGCGTACATACCGTGCGCCGTACCGACCGACACCGCCAGTAAATCAATCCCGGTCTGTTGGATAAATGGCTCCACGTCAGCGGCCTGAGTCATCAAATCAGCGTTAGCGGCATGGTCATAGCGCGGGGCGTCGGCCAGGTGGCCCAGCTCGCCTTCCACGCACAGAGAAACGCTGGCTGCGAGCTCGACCACCGCCCGGGTCTGGCGAATGTTTTCTTCCAGCGCAAAGGCGGAGGCGTCGATCATTAACCCGCTGAATCCGGCGCGAAAAGCCTGGCGAATGCGTACAGGATCCTTTCCATGATCTAACGCCAGCGCGATCGGTACCGAAGCTTCCTCTGCCAGCGCTTTGACCACCGCCACCGCTATCGGTGCCGGAAAATGGTCCAGATGCCCCTGATACAGATTCAGAATAATGGGCGCACGGTGTTTCTCTGCCACCCGCACCGCCGCACGGGCGCTTTCCAGGTTCATACAGTTGATAGCCAGCAGCGCATACTGCCCGCGCCAGGCTTTCGTCACCATGCTTTTCATATCGGCAAACATACGACCTCCGGTTATTCCAGGGTGAAGGTGATCTCTTCGTCTTTCAGCTTTTGATCGCTGAGCTCATCAAACTCTTCGTCACGCTCGGTCACCGGTTTCTTCCACAGCGATAGCATGACGCCGCAAATCACCGTCCCGATCCCCAGCGCCAGGCAAAACAGCAGCGGATGCGTAAAGAGTGGAACCACAAACATGCCGCCGTGCGGTACCGGGCTTTCGACGCCCCATACCATAATCAGGCCACCCGCTATCGCCGAGGCCACCACGCAGGAGCCCACCACGCGCAGCAGATCACGCGCCGCAATCGGAATAACCCCTTCGGTTATCATGCAGATCCCCATCGGGAATGCCGCTTTCAGCGCCTCACGTTCCGCACGGGTGTACTTGTGGCGCGTGAGCAGGAAGGAGAGCGTAATGCCGAACGGAGGGATTATCGAACCGACAAACTTCACCGCTTCGGGACCATACACGCCGCTGACCAGCATGCCGTCAGCGAACAGCGACATGGTCTTATTCACCGGACCGCCGAAGTCGAATGTCGCCATTGCGCCGAGAATGGCACCCATCAGGAAGCGTGACCCGCCTTGCATGGACTCCAGCAGATGAATTAGCGCGTCCTGCAGCCAGGCTATCGGCTTGCCAATCAGCGTCATCATCAGCAACCCGCCGATGACGGTGCTCAATACGGGCAGCACCATGATAGGCATCAGACCCTGCATCGACTGCGGTAAACGGATATAGCGTTTGAGCAGCAGGACGGTATAGCCAACCAGAAAGCCGCCCAGCATCCCGCCAATAAAACCGGTATGAATTTCGCCGCAGACAAAGCCGACAATCAGACCCGGCGCAAATCCGGGGCGATCGGCAATGGAGTACGCAATCGCCGCGCTAATCAGCGGCACGATTAACCCCATCCCCCAGCCGCCAATCTGATTGAGCATCCAGGGGATAGTTCCTGTTTTTTCACCCACGTTAGTACCGCCAAGTATTTGTCCGAGGGCAATACAGATCCCGGCGGCTACAATTAACGGGATCATCCACGAGATCCCCGTTAATAAATGTTTTTTTATTTCCTGAGATAGCGGAATTTTATTTTCACTCATGTGAAATCCCTCCAGAATGAGGATCGCTACTGGTTATTATTAACTAATGATTTTTCGACCTTTTCAAGAAACTGAATGGGCGATTTTATGACGATTTCGGTTTTTACTCGCACAATGCGTTTATTTGAGAAGCGTTCCTCCCCTTTTATTTTGACATCGACGGCAAGAATCACGACATCCGCGGTAGAAATATCATCTGCCAGCAGTTCGTTTTCCGTACCGATGGTGCCCTGGGTTTCAACTTTTATATTATGCCCAAGCGCTTTAGCACCTTTTATTAATTTTTCACGGGCAATATAGGTGTGCGCAATACCCGCCGTACAGGCGGCAACACAAACAATATTCATAACATGCTCCACATTTTATTTAGCAGACGTTGGATTCAGCATATTGGCTAAACAGCTCAATAATTTTCTGTGGACTACTTTCAACTAAGAGTTGTTCAATAATGTCGTCATCCGCTAGCGCGCCGGCAACCTGCGAGAGCAGACGAATATGGGTAGTGTTTTGATCTTCAAGACGTACGGCAAACAGAATGATGCAGCGCACATTGCTGCCGTCCAGGGTTTCCCAGGGAATATCCTGACGGGTACGACCAATCGCCAGGGTGGTATTAACCACCGCCGAGGATTTCCCGTGGGGGATCGCAATATGATTTTCGAAGCCGGTCGAGCCTTCGGATTCACGCTGCCAGACATCCTGAATAAACGTTTCCCGGCAGCTAATTGCCCCATCCTTTTGCAGAATATCAGTAAGTTCCTCAATAGCCTCCGTTTTGTTCGTAGCCTTCATATCCAAAATAACGCGATTTGTATTGAGAATTTTCGTGATGTCCATCAATCATACCTCATGGAGTTCAGACATTAATTTTCAACGACCAGCGATGTCGCCCGATGTAATTTTTCCGTAATAACCGTTTCCGTTACCCGCTTAATATCCGCATCATTGAAAAAGGCGGTGACATAGACGACCGGCATGGCAATGGCGGGTAAATTAATGGTCGATACCACCAGCTCAATATCATCCGTCAGTACGGAGGGCAAACTGCCAGCTGACACCACGCCGACAATTGTCCAGTCCGGAAAGGCGCGCAGAATGCGGCTCTTGAGTAAATGCGAAGTGCCAATCCCGGTTGAGCAGACTAACAACACCCGCTTACGCGCTATCTGGCGCTCCATTGCGGCCTGAAAATGGACGGTTAAGTATCCCACCTCATCTTCCGAAACGGCCCGCTCGCCCCAACCGCAAAATACCCGATTCACCGCACACTGGGTCAAACGCCAGACGTCCTGCAACTCGCCTTTGATATCCTCCAGTAGCGGATTACGAATGCGGATCTGGTAGTTCAGGCGGTTAATCAGCGGCTTAATATGGATCAGCAACCCGTCATACAGCGCAGTATCCTGGCTGAGATCGCTGTCGACCATCTCGGCGAAGATGGCAATCAGTCGATGGGTAATCAAGCGCGCTTCGTCGCTGGAGTGCATATGACCAATCACGCTCACATCATTATGTTCCTCAATCACCACGCCGGACGAGATAATGTATTGATAGATAAACCAGACCTCGTCTTCCGGCAGCGGGTGAGCGATGCGTTTTTCGATATGCTGAATCATACGATTGGCAATAGAAAAAATATTCTCGTCGCATGAGGTGATGTTTTCATCTTTTCTCGGCAGCGCATTTCCGCGTGTGATGCGGTACATCATGATCAAAATATGGGTGAAGATATTGACGTAATAAGGCTCCCCCAATGACCAACACAGGTCGTTCTCCATTTCCTGCAGCAGCGTCTGGACAAATAAAACGTCTTCCTCGCCGAAGTAATGCACCAACGCTTTATAGCTGCCGGGATCAAGACGCGAATACACCATGCTGCCGGGTTCATTATGGTTAATCACACCGTTAATCAGCGATGCCATCGCCTGGCGCACGCTGCTCTCACTACCTTCAATGTGCGTACCGCTTTGACTGCGGATAAGCGATAACCCCAATGGCGTTATCCAGGATTCAATCACTTTCAGATCGTTAACAATCGATGCGCTACTAATAAAATAACGCTCAGATAATTTACTGATCGACGTTTCATGCGGCGTTTCGCTTAATAATTGCGATGCTATCTTAACGCGCCGCGAATTACTCATCATACCGTCAGTATCATCACCCTCGTTCCCTAATAACTGGTCCAGATACAAAAGGTCTGTAATATTATCGGCACTTAATATTACGCCTGCGCCAGTACGTTTATCGATGGCTATTTTCCATTCCGCTAACCATGGTTCCAGTAACCGCAGATCGCGCTGCACGGTTTTCTCTGAAACCGATAAATATTCGGCAATTTTCAGCAGCGTGACATATTCCTTCCGGGACAGGAGGAATTTTAATAATCTGTTTTGTCGCGAGGTAATCATTTGCATTATTTACCCTTATCACACACCAGATTAAATATCTAAAGAAGCGTTTATGCTCCACGAGTAATCCGTGATGATAAATATAAGAGGACTACGATGCGCCAACAATACTAAATCGTGTCCTGTATTCCGGACAGAAATAAGACAAAACGGGGAAATAGTGAGATATTTACGGCGCAGATCACATTTTTTACGGGAATTAGAGTGATAGCGCTCGCAAATATGGGTAGGTAAAATTCTAAGTCAGAATATTTTTGATTTTCAGATCTGGAACGCTGCTCGCAGCGTGGGCCGGATAAAACACATCCGGCACCACGTAGACTGAATTTACAGGGTAATCGTCAGAGTATCACCTTCAGGCGTTACCACTACGCCCTGCTCACTGCCGGCATATGAACCGCCCTTCACGCCGCTAATTTGCGGGATATTACGCAGGCACAACGTCCAGTTACGCGCTTCACCGCGACCTTGTACGGTGATGGTTTTACCCGTACGTATCGCCTTCAGCGTGAAGATAACCGACCCGTCAGCAGCCGGGACCTCACAGACCGCTTCCCTATCCTCTTGCAAATGGAACAACTGGAATGCGGTCCCTTCATGCCAGGCATAGTCCGGCTTCTGGTTATTACTGCCCAGCGCCAGCAGGGTGTTGTCGCGCACGTACACCGGCAGACTGAGGAAGTCATGCTGCTGTTTGTACCAGCGGCAGCCCTGCACTTCGTCGTTGTGCCACAGATGCGTCCAGCGGCCTTCCGGCAGATAAAACTGCACGTTACCGGCTTCGGAGAAGACTGGCGCCACCATTACCGAATCACCCAGCATATACTGGCGATCGAGATAGTCGCATGCAGGATCGTCCGGGAACTCCAGCATCATGGCGCGCAGCATCGGCGTGCCGTGTTCGTTCGCCAGCGCGGCCTGACGATACAAATACGGCATCAGGCGGCACTTAATTTCGGTGAAGTAACGCACCACATCGCAGGACTCTTCATCGTACGCCCATGGCACGCGGTAGGATTTGCTGCCGTGCAGGCGGCTATGGCTGGAGAGCAGCCCGAATGCACACCAGCGCTTGTAGACGTCCGCCGGGGCGGTGTTTTCGAAGCCGCCAATGTCGTGGCTCCAGAAGCCAAAGCCGGAGAGACCAATGGATAAGCCGCCGCGCAAGCTTTCGGCCATGGATTCATAGTTGGCGTAGCAGTCCCCGCCCCAGTGCACCGGAAACTGCTGCGCGCCCACGGAGGCGGAACGGGCGAATAGCACCGCCTCTTCTTCTCCGACGGTCTCTTTCAGCACGTTCCACACCAGTTCGTTGTAGATGTAGGCATAATGGTTGTGCATTTTCTGCGGGTCTGAGCCATCAAACCACTGCACATCCGTTGGAATGCGTTCGCCGAAATCAGTTTTGAAGCAGTCCACGCCCATCTCCACCAGACCTTTCAGCTTGTTGGCATACCATTCGCAGGTTTGCGGGTTGGTGAAGTCGTAAATTGCCAGCCCCGGCTGCCATTTATCCCACTGCCACAGGGAACCGTCCGGGCGTTTGAGCAGATAACCTTTCTCTTTCAGCTCCTTGAAAACAGGTGATTTCTGACCGATGTACGGATTGATCCATACGCAGACCTTCAGCCCTTTCGCTTTCAGACGCTGAATCATGCCTTTCGGGTCCGGGAAGGTCGCCGGGTCCCACTCGAAGTCACACCACTGGAAAGCCTTCATCCAGAAGCAGTCGAAGTGGAAAACGTGCAGCGGTAGATTGCGCTCGGACATGCCGTCGATAAAGCTGTTCACCGTCGCTTCGTCATAGTTGGTGGTAAACGAGGTGGTCAGCCACAGGCCGAACGACCATGCGGGCGGTAGTGCTGGACGACCGGTAAAGCGGGTATAGCGATCCAGCACCGCTTTCGGCGTCGGGCCGTCGATGACGAAATATTCCAGATACTCGCTTTCGACGCTGAACTGCACTTTCGATACTTTCTCAGAGCCAATTTCAAACGATACGCACTGCGGATGGTTCACCAGCACGCCGTAGCCACGGTTGGTGATATAGAACGGGATGTTCTTGTAAGACTGCTCGGTACTGGTGCCGCCATCGCGGTTCCAGGTCTCTACCGTCTGCCCATTACGCACCAACGCGGTAAAGCGCTCGCCCAGCCCGTACACCGTTTCACCGACGCCCAGATCCAGGCGCTCGAACATGTAATTGCGTCCGCTGTTGGCGTCCTGTACATAGCCGTTGTTTTTCAACTGGCTGCCGGTAATGCGTTCACCGTTACGCAGGAAATCCAGCGACCAGAACTCGCCTTTGGTGACGCGAACGCTCAAATTACCGCTCTTCAGCTCAGCGAACTCAGCGGTGTTCTGCATCTCAACGTTTACTTCCTGCTGCACGTTCAGCGGGTAATGCGGACCGGTATCCAACGCGCCCTGGAAGTGTTCCATCCGGACACCCACCACGCCTTCCTGCGGCGAAAAAAGGCGCAGCGTGAACAACGGGGTATCGAGTTGCCAGGTCCGTTCACGTACGTCACGCGGCGCAACGTAGACCAGCATCTCATTACCTTGCTGTTCAACCTCGAACACCTGGACAGGGTTAATCACATTCAGGCCGGGCTGAATCAGCCAGTTTCCGTCGCTAATTTTCATAATCGGTTCCTTAGTTCTGTAATTCTTTCGTCGTAAAATCTTGCTGATTACGGTGCGCACCCTGCGCCAGCTGACGCATAATTTCAGTCAGATACGGGGTTTTCAGGGTGTAGAAGCGTTTGGCAATCACGGCACTCAGCAGGTAGCAAATAGCCGGAATAAGGGTGAACAATGCAATGATGATGGTGATGGTGGCGCTGTTTTGCGTTTTCGCCGCGGCATCGTAGCCACCGCCTGCCAGCATCCAGCCGATCAGCGCCCCGCCAAGCGCCAAACCCAGCTTGAGCACGAACAACGTTCCCGCAAAACTGATGCCCGTCAGACGTTTGCCGTTACACCACTCGCCATAATCAACGGTGTCGGACATCATTACCCACTGGATTGGCGTTACGAGCTGATGCAGGACGCCAATCACGAAGATAAAGACGAACATGGTGATGTTGGCGTGCATCGGCACGAAGAACATCGCCACGCTGATGACGGCCAGCAGGGCATTCGTCCACCAGAAGACGCTGACTTTGCATTTCCAGTCAGTCAGCGGTTTTGCCAGCGCAGAGCCAATCAGATTGCCGACGCAATAGGTGGTAAGGAAGGCGACAAATACTTCCGGTGTGCCCAAAATCCAGGTGACGTAATACATCATCGCACCGCCGCGAATGCAGACCGCCATAATGTTGAGGATGGTGAGCAAGCCGACAATGCGCCACTGGTCGTTCTGCCAGATATCACGCAAGTCTTCACGCATTGAATTGTTGGTTGGCGGCGCTTCAACACGTTCTTTGGTGGTGAAAAAGCAAAATGCGAGCATCAGGAATGCCACAACCGAGAGCACGGCAATTCCACCCTGGAAGCCCAGCGCCTTGTTTTCACCGCCAATCAGCTTTACCAGCGGCATCATCAGGACGGTGGAGAGCATGCCGCCCGCCGTCGCCAGCACAAAGCGCCACGACTGCAGGGAGATGCGCTGCGTCGGGTCATTGGTGATCACGCCGCCCAGCGCGCAATAAGGGATATTGACTACGGTATAAAGCAGGGTTAGCAGCGTGTAGGTGATGACGGCATAAATCATTTTGCCGTGCAGGCTGAAGTCCGGCGTGCTGTAGGCAAGTACACAAACCAGACCAAACGGCAGCGCGCCAAACAGCACCCACGGACGAAATTTCCCCCAGCGTGAACGGGTACGGTCAGCAAGCAGCCCCATGCAGGGGTCTGAGATGGCATCCAACGCGCGGGCCAGTAAGAACATGGTGCCGACAAAGCCGGCTGGGATACCAAAGATATCGGTATAAAAGAACATCATATATAACATGACATTATCGAAGATGATGTGGCTGGCGGCATCGCCCATGCCGTAGCCAATCTTCTCCTTAACAGACAGAATCTCACTTTTCATTACGCATCCTTGTTTGCACTTTCACACGCACTGGTACCGGTTACAGTTCTTGTAAACCATCCCTGTGAGCGCGGGTATTGCGATATCTCGTTATCAAATTACGATTCTTGTTTTCTGTGATCAGGGTAGCGTCTAAAAATGTGTCCAAGTGTAAGTAATGGATTTTGCGAGGATTTATTTGAAACGGGTCATGGTATGGAGAAACGGAAGTTAAAAAAGTGAGTGAGGGGGTGTGGAAACCCGAGGAAGTAGCTATAATGCGCCCCGCCTCCATGTAGCAATCGAGGCGCGGAAGATCGTCATCTCCGGTGAGGTGGCTGGACTTCAAATCCAGTTGGGGACGCCAGCGTTCCCGGGCAGGTTCGACTCCTGTGATCTTCCGCCAAAATTCTTATCCGCTTCCTGCCATTTGGCATATCTTCTCAGCGCTTAAACTCATTTATGATCCCTGCCCAAATTTATGGTTTCATTTATTCATAAAGAGAATCTACTATGAGTACCGCTCTTACAATTATGGCTATTGCAGCTACAGTGATTAGTCCATTACTAGCGATTCAGACACAGAAATTTATAGAAAGATATTATCAAAAAAAATCATTGAAGATTGATATATTCAAGCAACTTATGGCTACCAGATCTCAGAACGCCAGGCTGTCCAGTGAACATGTTCGTGCATTAAATATGATCGACTTGGCATTTTATGGAAAAATAAAAAGAGGAAAGGCCAAGAGAAGCTCCTCTGAGAGCAATGTTTTATCTTCATGGAAGCTTTACTTTGCACATTTAAATACAACTTACCCAGATAATGATAATACCTTAGATGCCATATGGAACCAAACAAGCAACAATCTTTTCCTGGACTTGCTATCAGAGATAGCGAAAG
>NZ_JAHLQZ010000144.1:0-11032 GCF_018919505.1 Citrobacter sp. S55_ASV_140 | reverse complement strand
GATCTCAGCCCGTGCGTCATCGTTGTCGCGCTGCTGTTTGTACTGAAGATTGTGTTTATCGACGCGCACTGATCGCTGTTTATTTGGTTTTAGAAAGATAAGCCCGGCAAATCGCCGGGCTTTTTCGTTTACGCTTTCACGCGCTGAATGTAGTCGCCAAATGCGGTCAGTTGACCGGTCAGATGGTCCAGCGTGCTTTGGTCGATTACTTCACCCGTCTGCGGGTCCACCTTGTTCTGAATGACCCCGCCCATAAATTCCGGCTTGTTCATCACCATGGCGTCGAGGAACACCAGGATCTGACGAAGATGGTACTGACAGCGCGCGCCGCCAATAGCGCCCATTGAGCTGGTCTGAATCAGCACCGGCTTGCCAGATAATGGCTGATCGGGCAGGCGGGACAGCCAGTCGATGGCGTTTTTCAGTCCGCCAGGAACAGAATAGTTATATTCCGGTGTCACAATAACAACACCATCAGCTTTCCTTATTTGCTCTGCCAGCGCTTCTACGCTGGCCGGGAAGCCTTCTTCCTGCTGGAAGTCGGCATCGTACAGCGGGATATCACCAATCGACGGTAACGCGCTCACTTCCATTCCTGCGGGCGCAATTTTAGGCAGCGTGCGGGCAACCATGCCGTTAAACGAACCTTTGCGCAGACTTCCCAGTAACGTAACAACATTCAATGTTTCAGACATGGTGACTCCTGTTTCATCATGAAGGTTAAATCAGTTAAGCGTATGGCTTTTCGCTGCGCATAATTGAGAGAACCGGATCAGACGACCCGTTGGCTCATTGGCGCGAGTCTGGATATCAGGCAAACTTTTCCAGTCCTGTTTACCATCAAACTCCCAAACCTTGAGTTTTTCAATGGTTGGCGTAACCGCAACCGACCACACCAGCACATCTTCCGCATCGCAAATGGCTTCCACCTGCGCAACATGGGCACATTTCAGACGTCCTGCGCCGGGTAAAAGCTGGAGTTCGCGCGGATCGTCATTACACACATCGCCGGTGAGTTTGAGAACGCTCTGGCGCAACGTAATGAGCTGCGCACGCGCTTCGTTTGGGTCGTTTTGGTTATTGATCCACAGGTTTTCGTTACTGGAGAAGCGCCAGGTTTGTGTTGAATTCGGATTGTGAAAACCCCGTGTCGCTCGCTGAAGCTCCATATCCAGGCCGCACACACCTTCTGTTGTCAGCGCAACGCCAACGATATTTCCAGCATAAGAAATCGAAAATCCCGGCAGGTTTTTATCGCGAAAAACGGGCTTACCTTTCGCCTCAGTAACAATCTCAGGCAACGTGCTGGTGCCGTAAAGCATGAACATCAGTTCTGCGAGAAGGCTTCGGGAGGCCAGGAAACGTGTTCGGCGGTGAGCGGGTAGATTTCTTGCTTCAATGTGACATGGAGTAGGGAGACGAACTGAAACCAGGTGTCCCTCCGTAAGAATCCCTCTGGCAAAATGTGTCGCCATTTTTCGCTCCGTGATTAATGGTCCGTTATTATTACCAGAGTAACATTTACACGGCGTTCAGGCAGGTTTTACGGGCTAAAAAATAAACGGAAATGGAATACATTACGCGACATTTACATTTCTGTTGCCAGAATGGTCATTTAAGCAACACTCTGGCGGCGGATCGTCAGGACATATCGCGATACAACGCCTTGATCGTGTCTTTCAGCCAGACGATCTTCGGATTATGGCTGTTACGTTTATGCCAAAGGAGAGTGAACGGTACGCGCATTTTCTCTAACTGTGCAGCATCAAATGGCATAGGACGCGCCACTAGCGGAAGCTGGTGGAGTTGGTTATAACGCTGACAATAGACCGGCGCGGTGGCTATCAGCGCATGATCCGGCTGGGCGGCCATAAACAGCGACTGCTCAAAACCAGGCAGGCATAACGCGATATTGCGTGTGCGCCCCATCTCCTGAAGCACATCGTCCAGCGCCCAGGTATCGCTTTGCTCCCAGCTAATACTGATGTGGGGATAGCGCAGAAATGTGTCCAGACTCCACTCTTCCTGCAATGCCGGATGATCTTCACGTAGCCAGACGCAAGGGAGATCGGAAAACAACACTTCATGGTCGATCGACAACGGCAGTAGGCTCAGCAGTTCTCGCGAACGCGGATGGCTTTCGCGACCGGTGAAGCCGATATCCACCTCGCCGCGAATAATCGCATCCAGTGAATCATAGTCCCAGTTGCGTATTTTGATTGTCGCCTGGGGATAACGCTGATAGATCTGCCGGGAGAGGGCGTTGAACATGATCATTACCAGCGGCGTTTCGGCCACCAGATCAAACTTCAACCCGCGCGGAGCCTCATGGTGCGGCTTATCCAGCAATTGATTGCTCATCTGCATCCACTCTGCCAGATTCTGCTCCATGCTGACCATTAACGGCGTCGGCGTAAGTCCCAGCGGGGTGTTTACAAACAACGGGTCGTCAAACCAGGTCCGCAGTTTCGACAGCGACTTACTGACCGCCGACGGCGTGACGTTCATCCGTTTGGCGGTTTTGGTAACGCTGCGTTCCTGCATCAATAATTGCAGGCACAGCAATAAATTAAGATCGAGACTGCTGAGGGATTTCTTCATGAGTTGGCGCGGACCGGTTGGGGGCAACAGTGATAATCAGCATGATACTCACTATGCTACAGCCAATCAGAATCCCGATCAGCATATTCAGCGCATCAAGGTCGAGGACCGCTGCCAGCCAAATCCATAACGATGAGCCACAAACCTGCGCAATACCTAACGCCGAGCTGGCAACCCCTGCCCGCAGCGAGAACGGCCCCAGCGCCTGACTCATGGCGACACCAAAACCAACCGAGAACCCGGCGCAGATTAAGGTCAGCCCAAACAGCGTCACCATATGCGAACTGGCGAGGGTTAACACCACGCCTGCAGACAGAAACAGCACCTGAGAGGTCAGCATCAGAACGCGAGGCTTGAATACGCTGAGGGCGAACGGCGTCGAGAAAGAGACCGCCATACTGATACCTGCGGTCATGGCCATCGTCGTGGCATACTCACCACGGTCGAAGCCCATCACTTCCATTAGCAACACTGGAGAGGTATTCACGAAGGTCAGGATCACCGACACGCTGAGAGTGGTAATGGCCAGACGGCTTAAGAAAAAACGGTTCACCAAAGACTCGTTGGCGTGGTTCTTTGGTATAGACGCCGTGAGGGTCGCTGGGCGTGATTCTCGCAGGATAAATACCGACAGCAAGCATACAACCACACCCATACCGATCATCGTGTAGAACAGGCTTTGCCACGGGTATTTGAGCATAATCAGATGCCCCATCACCGGAGCCAGTACTGGTACGATACAGGTGATTCCGTTCAACAGCGACAGCACTTTTGCCCGGCGGCGATCGTCGAGCGTATCGCGCAGAATAGCGAAGGCCACCACATAGCAGCAGCCTGCGCCCACGCCCTGAATAAAACGGCCGACCAGGAACGGTGTACCGCTCTCGGCAAATGAACACAGCGCAGAGGCGAAAATAAAGATGAGGGCGCCGACTATGGCGACCGGTTTACGTCCTGACTGGTCGGCGACTTTTCCGGCGAAAAGCATCGCCGTCGCCATTCCCGCCAGATAAACCGAAAACGCGATATGCAGTTGCGCCTCGCTGGCCTGTAGATCGGCCGCAATACGGGGCAGCCCCACCAGATACATATCAATACCGGCGGGATAAAGTAGAACCAGGGCAAAACTGCAGATTAGAAAGCGTGTCATAGCGACCTCATAAGGAATGTGGCGCTTAGGATACGGGCAGAGAGTCAACTGCACGAGTTGCCATTTGGACAACAGTGTTTTCCTGTGAGGAAAGCATTATTAATTCGGAATGTATTTATATTGATTAAGAAATGTGCGAGATAAAATGAATTAAACATAACCACACAAAGTAAAAGGTATTGGTGTGGAAATTATTGGTGATAATACTTGTGTTACGAATATAAACCCGAAAGGAAAAATTGTTTACTGTCGTGGAGAGCAGCATAAATACTGGCTTGAACTGCAGTTCGTCGATGAGAATAACACTCCTGTATGCGGACTTAATGTCAGGCTGGAATATCGTCCGCTGACATCATCAGTGTGGCATCAGAGTGAAAACAGCTACAGCCCAACGCCTCCCCCCAACCCTCCGGCGGGCGTTACCGACAATCAAGGATTGGTTCGGTTTGATGATCTTTACTGGATAACTGTCGACGTTAAGGCGGATGGGCAGCAACTGGCTGAAGAGATGACACAGCGGCCACTGGGCGTTAGGCGTAATCCTAATAGCCATCCAGAGAGTAGAAATATGTTCTGGTCGGACACCCGTGACAATAGCTGGCGATCGAATGTACAGGAAATAACAGAAGCGGCTAATCATGTGTATCACTATGTCACTATCGGGAAGTTATGCGACCGCCTGCCGTTGATTGAAGGCTGGGATGAACCGGAGCCTCCGGAATTCCATTTCCCACCGAATCGCTCCTTGAAGGGGACGGAGATCCCCTGTGAGCTGTTGGAAAAAAGACACGTTATTGAAATCTGTCCATTTCGGGCATGGGTATTGGCATTGCACGACACAAAAGACTATGACCTCGCCAACGCTTTGAATCTCGGCATTATGTCTGACCTGGTTTATGCGGCAGAAAAAGATAATAAAACTATCAACTATTTCTTCCGGAATAAGTGTCAGGATCTATCATGCATTCCTCAGTTTGCTGAATTTCCTTCCTGGTACCACACGCTGGCGGTCGATGTTCCTTTTCATGACCGCTATCGCCCACCAGTGTATCTGAGCACGAAAGATAGTGATCAACCGGAGGGGGACACCCGGCTCTTTACGGTGGAATGTGGCACGCATGTGCTGGTTGCATGGTGCGGGACTGATAGCCTGTTGAATGTGCTAACTGATTTATCATTTGCACCAAAACGTTGTTTGCCGGAACTGGCCGGGGCGGGAAATATTCATGGAGGATTTCTGGAGGCTTATGAGCTAGCCAACAGGAAATTTGAGGATAATTTGAATGCGGTTAATCGGGCTTTAGAGCAAGGAACGAAGACGCTATTTATTTGTGGTCACAGCTTGGGGGGAGCTTTGGCATTACTTTATGCTGCCGAGATGAAAGTCAGTCATCCCATACTGTATACCTACGGAATGCCGCGTACATTTACCCGAGCGGCTATATCTTTTCTGGGCAGTATTACCCATTACCGGCACGTCAACGACAATGACTCAATCACGCAAATCCCCCCGGATGCTGATTTGGATAACGCTTTTTATAATAAATGGGGACTGCTGGGAGATAAGTTGGGGTTTGACTGGTCACTGACGACGGCTGCCGGTCTTGGGGGGGCTGTGCGGGATCTGGCGTATCAGTCTGTGGGACTTGTAGATAAAAAAGATCCTTACTGGCATCACGGTAAAACGGTGGTTTTTTTCCTGGCTGAGCAGTGTTCAATGCGGGTTGCCAGCCCGAACCACAAAACTCTACTTGATGGACAGATCTACACGCGCCATTTTGTGGGGGTGAAACTATATCTGGTTCCTTCTCTGAATGATGAATGTCTGAAATCTAGCGGTAAGCATCAGGAAACGTTCATCCAGTGCCTCGCACCGCATGCTCTGACAAAGACCTTTCCGAAAAATACCAATCCAACGCTGAACGGTTTAGGTACGGACCCGCAAAACCATTCGATGGCGCACCGCTATTTGCCCTACATCCATAATCAACTGCTTGAACTGGCAAATCCGGAGCTGAAGATGAGAAGAAAAGAAATGCGGATGCGCTTTCGCGATGAGGTTGAGAAAAGTGCATCCAGTAACGGGCAGCCGGATGAGATCCAGCGTAACCGTGAATTTCTGATGCTTCAGGATTTACTGCCGATAGCCCTGCAACTCACGGAGTCTGATGAAATTGGCCGCAATGCCCTGACCCGTTTCGCGGCGGTGACGGAGGAAAGCGTTGAATTATTTTAAGATAACTACCGTTATTATGTTAACTATCGCACCACTTTACGGTTGCGGAGATAACACAGATCAGACACTTTCCCCTCCTGATAATGCCCGACGTGTCAGCGTGTCATTCCGGATGCCAGAGGGCATCACTCTAATGCCGATGCAGATTCTTTACCGCTCTGAAAAGTGTTTGGATAAAAGCTATAACTCCAGCTTTGAATCTTATCCTGTGCGGGGATACAACGGTTTTACGCAGCCTTTCGTCCGGCAGGGTATGGGGGGGCTGTGGCAGACCAGTATTGCCATTGATGGTGGCGGGCCGTGCCAGTGGCAGCTAAATTCACTGAGAGTAAGTTTCAGGATTGCGGATAATATTCCACTGGTGAAAGGAAAAGAAGTCATTGAGACCAGTTATATCTTTGATTTTGGAGATTATGGCCTCAGTGATGGGTATGGGACAGGGAGAGCAAAAGAGGTCAGTGGAGATCTTGACTTAAAAACGGATTATTTCCCTGAAGTATTTATTAGCCATTTATTTAATCAAACAACATTGAAATTATTTGGTGGAAATACCGGCCCAGAAAAATGGCGAAGGCGTTTTCGGCTTAGGAATACTCAAAACATCCTTATTGAGCCAGTCATTCATTTCGATAAAGTTGTTACATTGACACCTCCAGATGCTCCAGGCAAACTTACGGCAACTTATCCCGATGGCAGTAGTGAAAAGATCCCGCATATTTATCCCAGCTATGAAAAATTGCTGTCGATGAAATGATGATTTATGTAGTTCCCGCCAGAGGATGTGCTGGCGGGATTTTTCATTAATGGCCAATCTCTGAAGAATTACTTACCAATACAGAAGCTGGAGAAAATCCGTCCCAGCAGATCGTCGGAGGTAAATTCACCGGTAATCTCACTGAGGTTTTGCTGAGCCAGACGTAGCTCCTCTGCCAGCAATTCCCCGGCCCATGCTCCGAGCAGTTGGGCTTTGCCCTGCTCGAGATGCTCCGCCGCTTCTGCCAGCGCCTGCAGGTGACGACGACGCGCCAGGAAGCCGCCTTCCATATTGGTTTCAAAGCCCATGCTCTGCTTGAGATGGTTGCGCAGCACGTCAACGCCTTCACCGGTACGTGCGGAGAGACGAACCAGTGAGTGGCCATTTACTTCGCTAAGACCCAGTGTTTCACCGGTAATATCCGCTTTGTTACGCACCACGGTAATAGGTAGTTTGGCAGGCAGACGGGCAATAAAGTCGGGCCAGATGTCAGCCGGGTCCACGGCGTCGGTGGTGGTGCCATCAACCATAAACAGTACGCGATCGGCCTGTTCGATTTCCTGCCATGCGCGTTCGATCCCAATGCGTTCCACTTCATCGCTGGCATCGCGCAGACCGGCGGTGTCGATAATGTGCAGCGGCATACCGTCGATATGAATATGCTCACGCAGTACGTCGCGGGTGGTGCCGGCGATGTCGGTGACAATGGCGGCTTCGCGGCCTGCCAGCGCGTTCATCAGGCTTGATTTCCCGGCGTTCGGGCGACCAGCAATCACCACCTTCATCCCTTCGCGCAGCAGGCTGCCCTGACGCGCTTCGGCACGTACGGCATCAAGGTCGCTGATAACGCTATTGAGCTGCGCTTCAATCTTGCCGTCAGACAGGAAGTCGATTTCTTCATCCGGGAAATCAATCGCCGCTTCCACGTAGATGCGCAGGTGAGTGAGCGCTTCCACAAGATGATTTACCCGTGCGGAAAAGGCGCCCTGCAACGAGTTCAGCGCCGAGCGAGCCGCTTGCTCCGAGCTGGCATCGATCAGGTCGGCAATCGCCTCGGCCTGGGCTAAATCGAGCTTATCATTGAGAAAGGCGCGCTCGGAGAATTCACCGGGTCTGGCAATGCGCAGCCCGGAAATGGTCAGAATACGTTTGAGCAGCAGATCGAGAATCACCGGACCGCCGTGACCCTGCAGCTCTAAAACGTCTTCACCGGTAAAGGAGTTTGGGCCGGGAAACCACAGGGCAATGCCTTGATCCAGCGCGCTGCCATCCGCGTCTTTAAACGGCAGATAATCGGCATAACGCGGTTTTGGCAGTTTGCCCAGCACGGTTTCTGCGACCTCGCGCGCTTTCAGGCCGGAGATACGCAGGATACCCACGCCACCACGTCCCGGAGGGGTGGCCTGAGCGACGATGGTGTCGTTATGGCTCATGATATGTCTCTTTGTGATGCAATAAAAAAGGCGGTCTAATGACCGCCCTTTACATTATGTTCCGTTTGCCGGATGGCGGCTTCGCCTAATCCGGCCTACACCGAATCAGGAGTTTTTCTTCTCGCGACTATGCAGCCCACGCTTCTCCAGACCACGGTAAATCAGCTGCTGCTGAATAATGGTTACCAGGTTGCTGACGATATAGTACAGCACCAGACCTGACGGGAACCACAGGAAGAACACGGTGAAGATGACCGGCATAAAGGTCATGATCTTCTGCTGCATCGGGTCGGTCACGGTGGTCGGAGACATCTTCTGAATGAAGAACATCGTCACGCCCATCAGGATCGGCAGGATGTAGTACGGGTCCTGTGCAGACAGGTCATGGATCCACAGCGCGAACGGCGCATGACGCAGTTCAATGGAGCCCATCAGCATGTAGTACAACGCCAGGAAGATTGGCATCTGGATGATCAGCGGGAAGCAGCCGCCCAGCGGGTTAACCTTCTCAGCTTTGTACAGGGCCATCATTTCCTGGCTCTGACGCTGTTTGTCATCGCCCAGACGCTCACGCATAGCCTGAATCTTCGGCTGCAGCATACGCATCTTCGCCATGGAGGTGTACTGCGCTTTGGTCAGCGGGTACATGATGCCACGAACGATAAAGGTGATAACGATGATGGAGAAGCCCCAGTTACCCAGGAAGCTATGGATCCACTTCAGCAGTTTAAACAGCGGCTGAGAGATGAACCACAACCAGCCGTAATCCACGGTCAGATCCAGGTGCGGTGCAACGGCCGCCATTTTGTCCTGAATTTCCGGGCCGACCCACAGGGTGCTGGTCATCGCGCCAGTCTGGCCTGGCTGTACCAGTACCGGCTGAGATTTATAGCCGATAGCGGCAATGCCGTTACCCAGGTTAGCGGTGTAGAAGTTGTTGGTGCCGTCGTTACGCGGAACCCATGCCGTTGCGAAGTACTGTTGCAGCATTGCGACCCAACCGTCTTTAGCGTTGACGTTCAGGTTTTCGTTTTCAGCAATGGTGTCGAATTTGTATTTCTCATACTTCTCATCCGGCGTGGAGTACGCCGCGCCACGGAAGGTGTGCAGCGCAAAGTTGCTGCTACCGGTGTCGCGATGAGATGGCAGATTGATGGATTGCTTCAGCTGACCAAAGGTGGAGATTTCCAGCGGTTTCTCGCCGGCGTTCTGCACGCTGTAGTTAACGTTGACAGCATATTCACCACGCTTGAGGACAAACGTTTTAGTGAACGTGTTACCCGCTGCGTCAGTATAGGTCATCGGGATCTGCAGTTCGTTCTGACCGTCTGCCAGTACAAATGCGTCTTTTTCGACGTTGTACAGCGGACGTGGGCCGTTAGCCGGGTTATCCGGGCCGTCACGACCTGTCAGGCCACTCTGTGCCTGGTAGATGAACTGTGGCGTGGTTTCCAGTAACTGGAACGGTTCGGTAGAACCAAGTTCTTTCGGGTAAGCTGGCAGCGAAGCCTGTTCCACATCACCACCACGGGTGTTGATGGTCAGATCAAGCACGTCAGTCTTAACCGTAATCAGTTTCCCCTGGCCACTGGCCGGTACGCCCTGGTCTGCGGCGCTACCCGCTGCGGTGGTCGTTGTCTGCGTGGTCTGTTGGGCCTGAGGTTGCGGGTTTTTATCCTGCTCCCAGGCTTGCCAGATCATGAAAGACACGAACAGCAAAGCGATGACTAAAAGATTGCGTTGCGAATCCATCGTTAGTGTTCTCTGGTATCAAATGGTCCGGGCGGGACGGGATCGTCACCACCAGGGTGTAAAGGGTGGCATTTTAATACGCGTTTCACCGTCAACCAACTGCCTTTTATCACTCCAAACCTGCGCAATGCCTCAATTCCGTAGCTCGAACAGGTTGGAGTGAAACGGCAATGCGGCCCAAGCAGCGGACTGATCAGGCGTTGATAGACCCGAATGAGGGCTATCAGGACCCGCGAGCCAGGCGACAATGGCGACGCCATAATTTTTCCAACGCTTCCGAGAGAGCACGGTTATCGAGGTCAGCAACCCCTTTTTTCGCCACCACCACGAAATCCATTGCGGGAAGTTCGTGCTGACGTAAACGGAAGCTTTCACGCGTCAGACGTTTAATCCGATTGCGTTCATGCGCACGTTTAACATTTTTCTTGGCGACGGTAAGACCGATACGGGGATGCCCCAGCGAATTCAGGCGGCCGAGGATGGTGATTTGCGGCGTGCCAGCCCGTTGTGGCTGCTGGAAGACGAATGTGAAATGAGTGGGAGTTAACAAACGTAACTCCCTGGGAAATGCGAGCTTAACCACTCAGGGGCTAGCTTTTATTACTTAGAAACGGTCAGACGAGAACGGCCTTTAGCACGACGACGTGCCAGAACCTGACGACCATTTTTATTAGCCATACGAGCACGGAAGCCGTGAGAACGGTTGCGCTTCAGTACAGACGGTTGAAAAGTGCGTTTCATGGCGATTTCTACCTAAACTTGAATAAATTCACTGACTTTTGCGTATACCCGAACGAGTTTCGAACGACTTACGCCACAGTGTGGGTGATTAAAGAGGCCGGATTGTAATAATTGTACACTCCGGAGTCAATTCTCTTTCCTTATTTCCCGCTTTTTTCCACAAGGTTTTGTGTGAAAAACAGGCAGCGTTGACGCCGTAAGGCGACCGTTACTCGCTGGGGGTAAGAATTATACGGGCTGGTGGATAAAGCGCAAGGATCGCCCGGGATCTTTATTAGATCGTTTAAGCAGTAAAGCATCTTTACTCATTAATTTTTTCAATATGCGCGCTAAAACCTGCAGCACTTCTCCAGGATCGTTTACAC
>NZ_JAHLQZ010000143.1:0-11099 GCF_018919505.1 Citrobacter sp. S55_ASV_140 | reverse complement strand
CATTAGCTTATGGCAAAAAATGGCCAGATCGATGACAGAATATAAATCCACAAGTACGCCAAAAAATCAGAACAACAAACAGGAAATAGAAGAAAAAATCAGCATCAAGCCACATTAAATATGGAAAAAATGTTAAAAATGGCGTTATGAAAAAAACGTGATATTAAAAAAACTAATGCGAAAAAAGGTGTGGAATTAGATTATTTCAAATGAGAGAAGCATCCCGGCGCGAGGGCCGGGAGAGGAAAATGTGACGGGTCTCAAACTCTTAAGATTGTCCTTACGGACGCTAGCGTAGCCACTCGGGAAGATCGTTCAGTCCCATCGCCTGACGGATGAGCTGCGGTTTTACACCCGGAAGGGTATCGGCCAGTTTCAGACCAATATCACGCAGCAGTTTTTTCGCCGGATTCTCGCCGGCAAACAGTTCACGGAAGCCCTGCATACCGGCCAGCATCATTGCTGCGCTGTGCTTACGGCTGCGCTCATAGCGACGCAAATAGAGATACTGGCCAATATCTTTGCCCTGACGTTGTAGCCGCTTAAGCTCATCGATAAGCTCTGCCGCATCCATAAAGCCGAGGTTAACCCCCTGACCCGCCAGCGGGTGGATGGTATGCGCCGCATCCCCCACCAGCGCCAGACGATGGGCGGCGAACTGACGAGCATAGCGTCCCGTTAGCGGAAACGTCTGCCGTTCGCTTTCAACGTTGCACAGGCCCAGACGGTTATCAAAAGCGATATTCAGCGCCTGATTAAACTCATCAACGCTTGCCTGCTGCATGCGTTCGGCTTCCTGCGGAGAAAGTGACCAGACGATAGAGCATAGATGCGGGTCACTGAGCGGCAGGAATGCCAGGATACCCTCGCCGTGAAACGCCTGGCGCGCAACCGCGCCGTGAGCTTCCTGCGTACGGATCGTCGCCACCAGCGCATGATGACGGTAATCCCAGAAGGTGAGCGGAATGTCTGCTTTATTACGCAGCCAGGAGTTAGCGCCATCCGCGCCGATCACCAGGCGAGCCGTCAGCATTGTGCCCTCTTTCAGAGTCAGAAATGCCTCGTTCTCACCCCAGGCTACCTGCTGTATTTCAGCGGGCGCCAGCAGCGTAATATCCGGCGAACGCTGCGCCTTTTGCCATAGCGCGTAATGAATCTCTGCGTTTTCGACGATGTGGCCCAAATGGCTGTAGCCCATGCTCTGGTCGTCAAATTCAATGCGCCCGAAGCTGTCTTTGTCCCAGACTTCCATACCGTGATAGCAGCACGCGCGACGGGCAGCGATATCTGACCAGACGCCCAAACGAGTAAGCAGTTTTTCACTGGCGGCATTGATTGCCGACACGCGGAGCTGAGGAGGTGCATCCACCGCCAACGGCTGCGGAACATGTTGTTCTAACACCGCAACGCGTAACCCGCTGCCCTGCAAGCCGCAGGCAACCGCCAGTCCCACCATGCCGCCACCGACAATTGCTACATCAACACTTTGCACTGTTTACTCCTGGAAACCGGAACAATCAAAACCGTAGGCCGGATAAGGCGTTTACGCCGCCATCCGGCCTACAGGCCATATTTATCGCGCAACCCAACCCAGGGTCCGCTCCGCCAGCGCATCGCGCGCGGGTGTGAATAACTCCATCGCCATCAGCCCGGCATTTCGCCCAACAACCAGCGGGGCCCAGCGGTTGGCAAACAGATACACCAGATTGTTGGTTACGCCAATTGTCGTTTCGCGATCGCGCTCACGACGTTGCTGATAGCGTGCCAGCACTGCGTAATCACCAATATCTTCCGCGCAGTTTTGCGCCTGAGTTAACGTCTCAGCCAGGCTCATTACGTCGCGCAGACCAAGGTTGAAACCTTGTCCGGCAATGGGATGTAGCGTCTGAGCGGCGTTCCCCACCAGCACGGTACGATGGGTAATCGCCTTCAGCGCAGTGGTTAATGACAGCGGATAAGCGCTGCGTTTACCGGCCTGGGTAATACGTCCCAGCCGCCAGCCAAACGCGGTTTGCAATTCACGGCAAAACCGTTCGTCGGACCAGGCCATGATCTCATCGCGCTGATCCAGCGGATGGCACCACACCAGCGAGCAGCGACCATCAGACATCGGGAGCATTGCCAGCGGGCCATACTGCGTGAAACGTTCAAACGCGCGCCCATCGTGGGGAACGGAGGTCGAGACATTGGCGATTACCGCCAGTTGTTCATAAGGCTGCTGCAGCCAGTCCACGCCGCAGGCGGTAGCCAGCGCGGAACGTGTACCGTCAGCGGCGACCACCACGCGACCGGTAATGGCCTCGCCATTTTCCAGTGTGACCTCAACATGGCCCTGCGTACGCGACACGCTGGCTACGCGATCGGGACAATGCAGCGTGACGCCCGGCGCTTTACGCAGTAGCGCAAACAGACGCAGCCCAACATCGTGGAGTTCCACCACCTGCCCCAGCGCCGGGAGACGATATTCCTGCGCATCCAGCGTAACAAATCCGGCATGACCGCGATCGCTGACGTGGACCGTTTTGATTGCCGTTGCGCAATCGGCAATCGCCTGCCACACGCCAATTCGCGCCAGCTGCTGACAGGTTCCTGCCGCCAGCGCAATCGCCCGGGCGTCAAACCCAGGATGACGGTCAGTTTCAGGTTCGCTCGCTTCTATCAGATGAACTGGCAGCGTCCCATGACTGAGCTGGGAAATGGCCAGCGCCAGCGTCGCGCCGACCATGCCGCCACCAACGATAATTACGCTCATTGCAGTCGCGCCGCAGCCATTAAGGCTTCAATATCATCCGCTTTCTTCACCACGCTGGCGGTCAGATTTTCATTACCGTCTTCGGTGATAAGGATGTCATCTTCTATACGAATGCCAATGCCCCGATAAGCAGCCGGTACATCGGCATCCGGCGCGATATATAACCCTGGTTCGACGGTCAGCACCATTCCTGGCTCAAGGATACGCGAACGATCCTGACCATAAACGCCAACATCGTGCACATCCAGCCCCAGCCAGTGGCTAAGGCCATGCATAAAGTATGGTCGGTGCGCATTCTCGGTAATTAACTGGTCGACGTCACCGTGCAATATGCCAAGCTTCACCAGACCGGTAATCATGATGCGCACAACTTCACCGGTGACGTCCTGAATGGAAGTTCCGGGGCGATACAGACGTAGGCTGGTCTCTAAGGATTCCAGCACGATATCGTAGATTTCACGCTGCGCGGGGGTAAATTTGCCATTAACCGGAAAAGTACGCGTAATGTCGCCCGCATAGCCTTTGTATTCACAGCCAGCGTCAATCAGCACCAGGTCGCCATCGCGCATTTCACTTTCATTTTCGGTGTAATGCAGGATACAGCCGTTTTCACCGCTTCCGACAATGGTGTTATAGGACGGATAACGCGCGCCGTGGCGGGTAAATTCGTGGTGAATCTCCCCCTCCAGTTGGTATTCAAACATCCCCGGACGGCATTTTTCCATCGCGCGGGTATGCGCCAGGGCGGTGATCTCTCCGGCACGGCGCATGATCGCAATCTCTTCTGGTGATTTGAACAGGCGCATTTCATGCACCATCGGACGCCAGTCGATGATCGCGCCAGGCGCGTGCAGATTTTGTCTGGAACCTTTGCGTAGTTTATCCAGCGCCGTGCAGACAATTTCGTCAGCCCAAGCGTACTCGCCCTGTGCGTGATACACCGCGTCCAGGCCATTGAGCAGCAAGTGCAGCTGTTGGTTGATTTCACTGAAGGCCAGCGCCCGGTCAACGCCGAGTTTTGCCGGCGCGGCATCCTGGCCCAGACGGCGGCCAAACCAGATCTCCGCCGTCAGATCGCGAACCCGGTTGAACAAAACGCTGTGGTTATGAGTATCATCACTTTTAATCAGCACCAGCACGGCTTCAGGCTCGTTAAAGCCGGTGAAATACCAGAAATCACTGTTCTGGCGGTACGGGTATTCACTGTCCGCGCTGCGCGTCGCTTCCGGCGCGGCAAAAATCAGCGCGGCGCTGCCGGGCTGCATTTGTGCCAGCAAAGCCTGACGACGACGCTGGAATTCTTGCTGAGATATCTCACTCATAACACTCTCCTTGGCGTTGTTGTATTTAGTGCAGAGTCGGTTTACGGACTTCCGGCGCAGTCGGCTGCTGACGCGTAAACGTGTCATGGCACAGCAAGGCGGCTACACGCACGTATTCGATGATCTCTTCGAGCGACATTTCCAGCTCTTCCTGATCTTCGTCTTCGTCATAGCCCAACTGGGCGATATTGCGCAGGTCGTCAATCGCTTCACCGGTTTCGCCGGTCACTTTGTCGAGCTTAGGCTGCGTGATGCCGAGGCCCAGCAGGAAGTGGTTTACCCAGCCAGCCAGCGCATCGGCGCGATCGAATACGCTGACGTCATCACCTTCAGGCAGAAAAAGCTGAAAAAGAAAGCCGTCGTCCTCAAGGGCATCACTGGTAGCAGAGTGCATTTTCAGCAGCGCCTGAGCCAGCTCGTGACCAAAGGCCAGACCTTCGTTCGTCAGGTCGTGCAACAGCGGCTGCCATGAGCTGTCGTTGTTACCGCCACAAATTATCCCGCTGATTAAGCCGTGCATTTCGGCCGGGGTTAATCCAGCCCCTTGTTGGTTCAAAAACTGGCTAACTTCGCTGTAGCCAGGCATTTCGTTCTGTATAGACATAAGCATTCGTCATCAAAGGGAGGAATATTCATGATATGCTACCACTTTGGACCCTGGTGGACCAGAAAAGGGCTTGTATCTTGATACCAGGGTAGCTATAGTGTCGCCCCTTCGCGGACCCAAGGTCTGGAGACGAAGGCAGCGCAGTCAATCAGCAGGAAGGTGGCATGTCTGCACAACCCGTCGATATCCAAATATTTGGCCGTTCACTGCGAGTGAATTGCCCGCCTGAACAAAGGGATGCGTTGAATCAGGCTGCGGACGATCTCAATCAGCGATTGCAAGATCTGAAAGTTCGCACTAGAGTCACAAATACTGAGCAGTTGGTTTTCATCGCCGCGTTGAACATCAGCTATGAATTAACTCAGGAAAAAGCGAAGACGCGTGAGTACGCGGCGAGCATGGAACAACGTATTCGGATGTTGCAACAGACCATCGAACAAGCGTTGCTTGATCAGGGTCGCATAACCGAAAAAACGGGCCAAAACTTTGAATAACACTTTTCGGTTTACTGTGGTAGAGTGACCGTGAAGACAAAATTTCTCTGAGATGTTTGCAAGCGGGCCAGTCCCCTGAGCCGATATTTCATACCACAAGAATGTGGCGCTCCATGGTTGGTGAGCATGCTCGGCCCGTCCGAGAAGCCTTAAAACTGTGACGACACATTCACCTTGAACCAAGGGTTCAAGGGTTACAGCCTGCGGCGGCATCTCGGAGATTCCCTTCTACCTGGCAACAGCCATGACACTACTTTCTGAACTCCCTTTATCCCGACAAGAAATACGCACACTGATTCGTCAGCGTCGCCGTGCGCTTACCAGCGATCAGCAACAACAATTTGGTCAGCAGGCCGCGACCAGAATGCTCAGTTTTCCCCCTGTTGTTCTTGCCCATACCGTAGCGGTGTTTCTCTCTTTCGATGGCGAACTCGACACCCAACCGCTGATCGAACAGCTGTGGCGAGCGGGTAAGCGCGTCTACCTTCCGGTTCTTCATCCCTTCAGCCCTGGCAACCTGCTGTTCCTGCACTATCATCCGCAGAGTGCGCTGGTGACCAACCGCTTAAAGATCCAGGAGCCGCGACTTGATGTCCGCGACGTATTGCCGCTGGCAAAGCTGGATGTACTGGTTACGCCGTTAGTCGCGTTTGATGAAGACGGGCAGCGCCTGGGCATGGGTGGCGGATTTTATGACCGTACGTTGCAAAACTGGCAGCAGCATAAGATCCAGCCCGTGGGCTACGCGCATGATTGCCAGTTAGTGGAAAAGCTGCCTGTCGAAGAGTGGGATATCCCACTGCCTGCGGTGGTAACGCCGTCCAAAATTTGGCAGTGGTAGCCGTTTTTTGCCGATTGACAGCGCCGTTTTTTTGACCTAAATTCCTCGGTGAAGGGTGAGGGAGGCGAACCTCCCCCCTGCGTACTCTCTGTTAATATGCTGGGCAAGCGATGATTAACAGGATCAGCAGCATGATGACGTATCTCATCATCGTCCCTTTCCTTTTTAGAGCCCCTTCTTCGGTAGGGGCTTTCCCATTTCAGCGCGATGCTGAGCCCCTATCGTAAATTTCTTTTAGTGCTGTACAACACGCAGCACTGCCTTTAGTTACCAATTGCGGCAAGGCTCGAAAACAGAATGTATGCGTTACAGAAAGAAATTTTGAGGCAGGGAAATCAGAGGAAAGATGGGCAGGTCATCGCCTGCCCATTTAGAGGAAATTAGTACAGCAGACGGGCGCGAATGGTTCCCGGAAGGGCTTTCATCGCCAGCAGCGCTTTTTCCGCCACATCTTCATCCGCTTCAATATCGATGACCACATAACCTACCTGCGCGGAAGTCTGCAGATACTGCGCGGCAATGTTGACGCCCTGCTCGGCAAAAATCTGGTTCAGCGCGGTCAGAACGCCAGGACGGTTTTCGTGAATGTGCATCAGACGACGACCACCGTGCAGCGGCAGCGAAACTTCCGGGAAGTTAACCGCAGACAGCGTGGAGCCGTTGTCGGAATACTTGATCAGTTTCCCCGCCACTTCCAGACCGATATTTTCCTGTGCTTCCAGCGTGGAACCACCAATATGCGGCGTCAGGATCACGTTGTCGAAATCACACAGCGGCGAAGTGAACGGATCGCTGTTCGTTGCCGGTTCGGTTGGGAACACGTCAATTGCCGCCCCTGCAAGATGTTTGGTCGCTAACGCGTCGCACAACGCAGGAATATCAACCACCGTACCGCGTGCGGCGTTAATCAGCAGCGCGCCCGGTTTCATCAGCGAAATCTCACGCGCGCCCATCAGGTTTTTGGTAGAGGCATTTTCCGGCACGTGCAGGCTCACCACGTCGCTCATATTGAGCAGATCGGAAAGATGCTGAACCTGCGTGGCGTTACCCAGCGGAAGTTTATTTTCAATATCATAGAAATAGACATGCATCCCCAGCGATTCCGCCAGAATGCCTAACTGAGTACCAATGTGCCCGTAGCCGATGATCCCCAGTTTTTTGCCACGCGCTTCAAAAGAGCCAGTAGCCAGTTTATTCCACACGCCGCGGTGCGCTTTGGCATTCGCTTCTGGTACGCCGCGTAGCAGTAGCAGCAGTTCGCCAATCACCAGTTCAGCAACGGAACGTGTGTTAGAGAATGGCGCGTTAAACACCGGGATCCCGCGCTTTGCCGCAGCGCTAAGATCAACCTGGTTGGTGCCGATGCAGAAGCAACCAATCGCGACCAGTTTTTCTGCGGCGGCAATTACATCTTCAGTCAGATGGGTACGGGATCGCAGGCCAATGAAGTGAGCATCACGGATGGACTCTTTCAGTTGTTCGGTGTCCAGAGCGCCTTTGTGAAACTCGATGTTGGTATAACCTGCTGCACGAAGGCTCTCGAGTGCTTTTTGGTGCACGCCTTCTACCAGCAGAAATTTAATCTTATCTTTCTCCAGTGATACCTTTGCCATTTCCCCGACCCTGTCTTTTTTGTCCAATCTGATGTGTTGTGTGTGGGATTTTCATCCGCCTCTTCAACATATCAAAAAATAATATTGCAGCAATATGAACGTTTGCGTCGTCATGCTGAGGAAATGTCATTCAGCGGGAAATGTCAGAGGAAAATACTGGCGATAACTTTTTCTTTGGAGAGATCGGCAGGGCAATATTGTAAACGTGACACAAGTCACCAAATTTGCCCTGCCAAAATTTTTTTAACGGGAGAAGACGCTCCCATCAGATCATTTTACGATAGTTTTCACGCCGTCTGGGGTACCGATCAGCGCGACATCCGCACCACGGTTAGCGAACAAACCTACGGTTACCACGCCCGGAATCGCATTAATGGCGTTTTCCAGTGCGATAGCGTCGAGGATTTCCAGACCATGCACGTCAAGGATCACGTTACCATTGTCAGTTACCACGCCCTGACGGTATTCAGGGCGACCGCCCAGCTTCACCAACTGGCGAGCCACTGCGCTACGCGCCATTGGGATAACTTCTACCGGCAACGGGAAGTTACCGAGAATATCGACTTCTTTGGACGCGTCAGCGATGCAGATAAATTTCTTCGCCACGGAAGCAATGATTTTTTCACGGGTCAACGCTGCGCCACCGCCTTTAATCATCTGCATATGGCCGTTGATTTCATCTGCGCCGTCAACGTAGACGCCGAGGCTGTCCACTTCGTTAAGATCGAACACGTGGATGCCAAGGCTTTTGAGTTTTTCGGTCGAGGCGTCAGAACTGGACACCGCGCCTTCAATCTGACCTTTCATTGTGCCCAGCGCATCAATAAAGTGTGCGGCTGTTGAACCTGTACCTACGCCCACAATGGTACCGGGCTGTACATACTGAAGTGCCGCCCATCCTACTGCTTTTTTCAGTTCATCCTGCGTCATGATCGTTTCGCCTGTGGTGTGAATATGGTGGGAAAATTCACGCGCATTATAGAACATTGTGCAGAAAAATGTCCCCACACCCGCTCCCGGGTGGCTGATTTCGTCTTTACCCAACCCAAATTTGTGTCATAGTGCAGAACAAGCAAAAATTTCAGGAGTGCGCCAAAGCAATGAAACGTCCGGACTACAGAACACTACAAGCACTGGATGCGGTTATTCGTGAACGAGGATTTGAGCGCGCGGCGCAAAAGCTGTGCATCACGCAATCCGCCGTTTCACAGCGCATAAAACAGCTTGAGAATATGTTCGGACAGCCGCTGCTGGTGCGTACCGTACCGCCTCGCCCGACTGAACAAGGGCAGAAACTCCTGGCGCTTTTACGCCAGGTTGAACTGCTGGAAGATGAGTGGCTGGGTGATGAGCAAACTGGCTCCACGCCGCTGCTGCTTTCGCTGGCGGTGAACGCCGACAGTCTGGCAACCTGGTTGCTTCCGGCGCTGGCCCCGGTACTGGCTAATTCACCAATTCGCCTGAACCTGCAGGTTGAGGATGAAACGCGAACGCAGGAACGTCTGCGCCGTGGTGAAGTGGTCGGTGCGGTGAGTATTCAACATCAGGCGCTGCCAAGCTGTCTGGTGGATAAACTTGGCGCGCTGGATTACCTGTTTGTGGGTTCAAAAGCGTTCGCCGAGCGCTATTTCCCGAACGGCGTCACTCGCTCTGCCCTGCTGAAAGCCCCGGCGGTCGCGTTTGACCATCTTGATGATATGCATCAGGCGTTCCTGCAACAAAACTTCGATCTGCCGCCAGGCAGCGTGCCTTGCCATATCGTTAACTCATCAGAAGCCTTCGTCCAGTTGGCCCGTCAGGGCACGACCTGCTGCATGATCCCGCACTTACAGATAGAAAAAGAGCTGGAAAGCGGTGAGCTCATCGACTTGACGCCGGGCCTGTTCCAGCGTCGGATGTTGTACTGGCACCGTTTTGCGCCGGAAAGCCGCATGATGCGCAACGTTACCGACGCGCTGCTGGCTTACGGTCACAACGTACTGCGTCAGGATTAAACTGTTTGTAGCCTCTGAGTGCCGGATGGCGGCGTAACGCCTTATCCGGCCTACCCCCTCTTACCGCTTTTTCATGTTATTCCCGCCACGTCTTTGAAATACATCACAAAATAAAACATACCACGCGGCAAAAAACGACGCCCTGTTGGCTATTTTTTGCTGGCGACAAGCCAAATGAAAAAGCTCACCGTATCTCGTAAAGATTCAACTTATTGCGTAATACGGAGCAAAAAATGGCTAACGTGCAAGAGTGGCAAACACTTGCCAATAAAGAACTCAGTCGACGGGAAAAAACCGTTGAGTCGCTGGAAAGACAGACGGCGGAAGGGATTGTCATCAAGCCGCTGTACACCGAGGCTGACCTCGATAATCTGGAAGTCACGGGCACCCTGCCCGGCCTGCCGCCTTACGTGCGCGGCCCACGCGCCACCATGTATACCGCGCAGCCGTGGACCATCCGCCAGTATGCCGGTTTCTCTACCGCCAAAGAATCCAACGCCTTTTACCGTCGCAACCTCGCCGCCGGACAAAAAGGACTTTCCGTTGCCTTTGACCTTGCCACCCACCGCGGCTATGACTCTGACAACCCGCGCGTGGCGGGCGATGTCGGCAAAGCGGGCGTGGCGATCGATACCGTCGAAGATATGAAGGTGCTGTTTGATCAGATCCCGCTGGATAAGATGTCGGTGTCGATGACGATGAACGGCGCGGTGCTGCCGGTCCTGGCGTTTTATATCGTCGCGGCTGAGGAGCAAGGCGTAACGCCGGAACAGCTCACCGGGACCATTCAGAACGATATTCTGAAAGAGTATCTGTGCCGCAACACCTACATCTATCCACCAAAACCTTCAATGCGCATCATCGCCGACATCATCGCCTGGTGCTCCGCCAATATGCCGCGCTATAACACCATCAGTATCAGCGGTTATCACATGGGGGAAGCCGGAGCGAACTGCGTCCAGCAGGTAGCGTTTACGCTGGCTGACGGCATTGAGTACATCAAAGCCGCACTGTCTGCCGGGCTGAAAATTGATGACTTCGCCCCGCGTCTGTCATTCTTCTTCGGTATCGGCATGGATCTGTTTATGAACGTCGCCATGCTGCGCGCGGCTCGCTATTTGTGGAGTGAAGCCGTCAGCGGTTTTGGCGCAACCAACCCGAAATCTCTCGCTCTGCGTACCCACTGCCAGACCTCCGGCTGGAGTCTGACCGAACAGGATCCCTACAACAACGTGATCCGCACAACCATTGAAGCACTCGGCGCCACGCTTGGCGGTACCCAGTCGCTGCACACCAACGCCTTTGATGAAGCGCTCGGTCTGCCCACCGATTTCTCTGCTCGCATCGCGCGTAATACACAGATCATTATTCAGGAGGAGTCAGAGATCTGCCGCACCGTCGATCCGCTGGCCGGATCGTACTACGTCGAATCATTGACCGATCAAATCGTGAAGCAGGCGCGCACGATCATTAAAC
>NZ_JAHLQZ010000142.1:0-11165 GCF_018919505.1 Citrobacter sp. S55_ASV_140 | reverse complement strand
AGCATAAAGAGATTGTAGTGCATAGACGCACTGTGCTCAAGTGCATTGATTAACATTAAGTTGGTGTGTTGGGCTCAATGGTAACTTTCATACCGGAAGTAAAATTATCACGCATATTGGGGAGTTAGATGCTAACGATCGTAATCCTCTTCCATTCTGCGTTCTTCGTCTTCTAACTGACGCCGTTCCTGATCAAGCTGACGCTGACGGTCATCCAGTTGGCGACGTCGGTCTTCAAACTGGCGACGGCGATTATCATACTGCCTGCGCCGATCGTCACTCATCTGACGCTGCCAGCTTTCATCACGAGCGTCATCATAATCCCGCCCGTTGTCCGGTTTGTATGCGTCGTTAATCGCCTGCTGAATATTGCCGATGGCATCATCGATAATATCCGCCTGCGCCGAAACGGTGGTCATCATCAGCAGAGAGAAAAGTAAGAATGTCGCGGAGCGTTGCATAAAACCAGCCTCATCGAGAAACTCGCCCCACGGTAATCAAAGCGAATTTGCGCGGGTAGCGGAGGAATCTCAATTACGCGAATGCCGCAGCGCTTGCGCCAGTTCTGTGCGGGTAAAGGGTTTACGCAATAACGCCACATCCGGCAGCGCCGGGTTATGGGCCGGACGCAAATCCTGACCGCTCATCAGCAGGATATTCAGCTGCGGATAATGTGCCTGGGCATGATTAACCACATCCACGCCGCTTAAACCACCGGGCAGCATGACGTCGCTGATAAAAATATCAATCTCGGATGAAGCCGCCAGCATATGCATCGCCTGTTCCCCGTTGGCGGCTTCTAATGTCAGGTAGCCCAGCAGGTGTAATTGCTCACACAACGTCTGGCGCACATCAGCCTCGTCCTCAAGCACCAGCACCAGTTTTTCGCCACTATTAGCCGCGTGTTCCGCTATCGGTTCTGCCTCAGCCAGTACCGGCACTACGGCGCGAGGAAGCTGCAACCTGACCGTCGTTCCCTGCCCGGGAGCGCTTTCAATCTCCACACGTCCACCGGACTGACGTACAAAGCCGTAGACCATTGATAACCCCAGCCCGCTGCCGCTGCCGGTCTGTTTGGTGGTGAAAAACGGTTCAAAGACCTGAGCTTTCACCTCCTGCGACATCCCGCAGCCCTGGTCGGCGACCTCCAACATCACCATATCCTGCTTACGCCCATCGCTGCGCGTGACCCGCTGGTTCCAGGTACGGATTTTAATCGTGCCCGCCTGCCCGTCCATGGCGTCACGGGCGTTCATCACCAGATTGATAATGGCATTTTCCAGTTGGCTGACGTCAATCCACGCGGGCCAGGCGGGAGACTGGGCTTCAATCTCCAGCGTCAGCGTGGCCGGGAGCGAATGACGCATCAGTTCGCCCAGGTTTTCCAGCAGCGTTTTCAGCTCCACCGCGTGGGGATGCAAAGATTGCTTGCGCGAAAAGGCCAGCAGCCGCTGGGTAAGTAGCGCCCCGCGCTCGGCGGCTTTAAGCGCCCGATTGACCCGCGGCGCATCGGGTGAGTCTGGGTCCACCAGATCCAGACTGCCAATAATCACCGCCAGCAGGTTATTGAAATCATGCGCTAATCCGCCCGTCAGTTGCCCCACCGCCTTCAGCTTTTGGCTGTGCAGCAGCGCCTCTTCCAGTTCCTGGCGCTCGGTGCGGTCGATTTCCATTTGGCTGGTTTTTTCTTTGAGTAATCGGGTGGTGTGCTCCAGCGAAGCGGTGTTACGGGCAAAGACACTAAAAGCGCGGGCCAGTTCGCCCAACTCATCGCGCCGCTGCAGGGCCGGAACGCTGACGTCCGATTCACCGTGCGCCAGCCGGGTCATCGCCTGCGAAATTGCCGTCAGGTTAGAGCCGAGGTTGCGATAGATATACCAACCGGCAAAACCGGTAATCACTAGGGCCAGCAACGCAAACACCATAATAAACAACGCGCCGGATTGCAGTTCCTGATGGCTTTGCGCCACCCGCTGCTCAGAAATCATCGCCACCTGCGAGGCATATTGATTGATATCGCTATTAAGGATCGCCACCAGCGCTTTGATATGAAACATATACCAGTTGATCGCCAGATCGCTCTGCTCCAGCGCGGAAGAAAGCGGCTCCAGCTTATGCAGTTCCTGATTGAAATCGTTGAGGATTCTGCTTATCAACGGGCTGGAGTGATGTAAAGGCAGCGCGGTCATCACGCTGTCGAGTTGTTTCACTACCGATCGCGGCGTGGGAGTCTCAATGGCGGCAACGATCAAGCGGTCTATTTGCCCCAGCAGCATGTCATCCTGCGCGCCGGTAAGCGTTTGCAGATGGCGCAAATAGCTTTGATTCTGATACAGCGAACTGAGCAGCGCGTTACGTTCCAGATGCCGCCGCTGTCCGCGCTGCAACATACCTTCCACACTGCTTTGTAACTCATTGCTGCGCTGGATAATACGCTCGACCAGCACCGGCTCCTGCTGCGCCAGCGGGGCGCCAGCCAGTTGTTGCAGCGAATGCTTCAGCGCCCGCTGGGTCTCCTGCAACCGCTCCGCTTCACCTTTGTATTCCAGCGCGCCGACCACCTGCGACAGTCGCACCGCCGCCGTTGCTACGTTCGCCGTATCACGCGCCAGGTTCATGCTGCCGGTCATGTCATCAACGGTTTGCTGCTGTACCTGCTCCTGAATTTGACTGGCATGCTGAAACCCCAGCACCGCCACGCCGCTCACCATCAGCGTAACCGCCACCACCAGCAGATTGAAGAACAGTAATCGTCCGCGCGCACTGGCGAAAAAGTGACGTCCCGGTTGCGGCATATCACGCTCCGTGAAGAAAAATCGCAATATGACAAATATGAACGGCTTCTGACATTTTGCATTTACATTCCTGTGATGGACTGCTGATATCGGCCACCCCACAGGAGATCCGCTATGAGCAGGACACCGGTTCTGGAGATGCGCAACATTGCCAAAGCGTTTGGCAAATTTTACGCGCTGAAAGGGGTCGATTTAACCGTCTGGCCGGGGGAGATTCATGCCCTGATGGGCGAGAATGGCGCGGGGAAAAGCACGCTGATGAAAATCCTCGCGGGCGCCTACACCGCCACCAGCGGCGAGATCCTGATTGATGGTCAGCCGTTCCACATTCGTGGGCCAAAAGATGCGCTCAGCGCGGGCATCACGCTGATTTACCAGGAGATGCAGCTGGCGCCCAACCTGACGGTGGCGGAAAATATCTTTCTTGGCAGCGAGCTGTCGCGCGGCGGTCTGGTCCAGCGTAAAGAGATGGTGCTGCAGTCGCAGAAAGTCATCGACCGACTCGGCGCCCAGTTTAAGGCCAGCGATCGCGTGATGACGTTGACCATCGCCGAACAGCAGCAGGTGGAAATCGCCCGCGCTCTGCACCGTAACAGCCGCATTCTGGTGATGGATGAACCCACCGCCGCCCTCTCCTCACGTGAAACCCACCGCCTGTTCGAACTGATCATGCGCCTGCGCGATGAAGGGATGGCGATTATTTACATCAGCCACCGCATGGCCGAAGTGTACGAACTTTCCGATCGCGTCAGCGTCCTGCGCGACGGGCAATACGTCGGTAGCCTGACCCGCGACAAGCTCAACGCCCCTGAACTGGTGCGCATGATGGTGGGCCGTCCGCTAAGCGATCTGTTCAACAAAGAGCGCGATATTCCCTTAGGTAAAGCGCGCCTCAACGTCCACCACCTGACCGACGGTCATAAAGTCCAGCCGTGCAGCTTGTTGGTGCGCTCCGGGGAGATCGTCGGCCTCGCCGGGTTAGTTGGCGCCGGGCGCTCCGAACTGGCGCAACTGATTTTTGGCGTGCGTAAAGCCGTCGGCGGCATGATTGAAGTAGACGGTGAACCGGTGGTGATCCACTCCCCGCGCGAGGCGATTGATCACGGCATCGGCTTTCTGACCGAGAACCGCAAAGAACAGGGGCTGTTTTTAGAACTGGCGGCAGCAGAGAACATCACGATGGCGACGCTGGAGCGCGATGCCAACTGGGGCATGCTCGATCGTAAAAAGGCGCAGGCCATTTCCGATGACGCTATCAAACTGCTCAACATTCGCGTTCCGCACGCGCAGGTACGCGCAGGTGGGCTGTCCGGCGGTAATCAGCAAAAATTGTTGATCTCGCGCTGGGTGGCGATCGGCCCACGCATTTTGATCCTCGATGAACCCACGCGCGGGGTAGACGTTGGCGCGAAAAGCGAGATCTACCGGATCATGAACGACATGGCGCGCAAAGGCGTGGCGATCCTGATGATCTCCAGCGAATTGCCGGAAGTCGTTGGCATGAGCGATCGCGTGTACGTCATGCGCGAAGGCAGCATTGCCGGCGAGCTGAACGGACAGAGTATTACCCAGGAAAATATTATGACGCTGGCGACCGGCGTGAACGACTCCCATCATCAGGCGGTGTCCCATGAATAATCCAACCACTCCCCAGCAGGTGGCGAAATCCACCACCGCAAAAAAGATGCTGATGAGCGATCTGATGCAAACAGTCGGTATCTTGCCGATTTTGATCCTGATTGTGGCGGTATTTGGCTTTATCGCGCCCAACTTTTTCACCGAAAGCAACCTGCTGAATATTACCCGCCAGGCCTCGATCAACATCGTGCTGGCGGCTGGCATGACCTTCATCATTTTGACCGGCGGGATCGATCTCTCAGTTGGCTCGATTCTCGGCACCACCGCCGTTGCGGCGATGGTCGTTTCTCTTATTCCTGAGTTTGCCATGCTGTCGATTCCGGCGGCGCTGATGCTCGGCCTGGTGCTGGGGCTGTTTAACGGTGCGCTGGTGGCTTTTGCCGGGCTTCCGCCGTTTATCGTCACGCTTGGAACCTATACCGCGCTGCGCGGCGCGGCCTATCTGTTGGCCGATGGCACCACGGTGATTAACTCCAACATCAGCTTTGAATGGATCGGCAACAACTATCTCGGCCCGGTTCCGTGGCTGGTAGTCATTGCGTTAGCGGTGGTGGTGGTGTGCTGGTTTATTCTGCGCCGCACCACGCTCGGCGTTCATATCTACGCGGTCGGCGGCAACATGCAGGCCGCACGCTTAACCGGGATCAAAGTATGGCTGGTGCTGCTGTTCGTCTACGGCATCAGCGGTTTGCTTTCAGGTCTGGGCGGGGTGATGAGCGCCTCGCGGCTGTACAGCGCCAACGGCAACTTAGGTATGGGTTACGAGCTGGACGCCATCGCGGCGGTGATCCTCGGCGGCACCAGCTTTGTCGGCGGGATCGGCACCATCACCGGCACGCTGGTGGGGGCGCTGATCATCGCTACGCTCAACAACGGCATGACGCTGATGGGCGTCTCCTATTTCTGGCAACTGGTGATCAAAGGGGCGGTGATCATCATAGCGGTGCTGATCGACAAATACCGTACCCGACATCATCAAAGTGCATAGACAAGCTTACTGGCCTACCCCTTCGCAGGCCTGATAAGCGCAGCGCCATCAGGCGTATAACAACAATACCCTACGTGAGGAAACGAGTATGCGTTTGAAGCCATTAGTGACCGCGCTCTGTGCTGGCGCACTGCTTGCTGCAGCTCCGTTTGTGCAGGCAAAAGAACTGAAATCGATCGGCGTTACGGTGGGCGACCTGGCGAACCCATTCTTCGTGCAAATAACCAAAGGCGCGGAGCTGGAAGCACGCAAGCTGGCGGGTGATAGCGTCAAAGTGACGCTGGTCTCCAGCGGCTACGATCTCGGGCAACAGGTGTCGCAGATCGACAACTTTATTGCCGCCAAAGTCGACATGATCATCCTTAACGCCGCGGACTCCAAAGGCATCGGTCCGGCGGTAAAACGCGCGAAAGACGCCGGGATTGTGGTGGTAGCCGTTGACGTGGCGGCGGAAGGCGCAGACGCGACCATCACCTCCGATAACACTCAGGCGGGTGAAATGGCCTGCAAATACATTACCGACCGTCTGAAAGGGAAAGGCAACGTCGTCATCATCAACGGACCGCCGGTTTCCGCCGTCCAGAACCGTGTGGAAGGTTGCCAGACCGAGTTCAAACGCCATCCGGACATCAAAGTGCTGTCGTATAACCAAAACGCCAAAGGCAGCCGCGAGGGCGGGCTGGAGATCATGACCGCGCTGCTGGCGGCAAATCCGAAGATCGACGGTGTATTCGCCATTAACGATCCCACGGCGATCGGTGCCGATCTGGCGGCAAAACAGGCGCAGCGTAACGAATTCTTTATTGTCGGCGTCGACGGATCGCCAGACGGTGAAGAGGCGCTGAAGCGCGAAAACTCATTATTTGTGGCGACGCCAGCACAAGATCCGCAGGTGATGGCTGCCAAAGCGGTCGAAATCGGCTATGACATACTGCAGGGGAAACCCGCCCCAAAAGAGCCCGTGCTGATCCCGGTAACAATGATCGATAAAAACAACGTTGCCAATTATAAAGGTTGGACGGTGAAATAACCCGCCACAGCAACGCCGGATAGCGGCAAAATGCCTTCTCCGGCCTACAAGATCGGTATCAATTTGTAGGCCGGAGAAGCGCAGCGCCATCCGGCATTATTCTAAGGAGAATTCTGCGATGAAACGCTCCGCAATAAACGAAATCCTTGGCCACACGCGCCAGTTTTTTTCTCTGCACGACGTGCACCTCCCCCCTTTCGCCAGTTTCCCGCCGACCCAATGGCGCAGGCTTGATGCCTCTGCCTGGAGCGAAGTTTTCGACCTTAAGCTCGGTTGGGATGTCACCGCATTTGGCGGCAACAATTTCGCCGCGCAAGGGTTAACGCTGTTCACCCTGCGTAATGGCTCGCCGAAAGGTATGCCTTACGAGAAATGCTACGCCGAGAAAATCATGCATGTTCGCGAGGCGCAGGTCACGCCGATGCATTTTCACTGGCGCAAACGCGAAGACATTATCAATCGTGGCGGCGGTAATTTAATTGTGGAACTGTGGAATGCGGGGCTCCGGGAGCAAACAGAGGATAGCGACGTGAACGTGGTGATTGATGGCTGTCGGCAAACCCATGCCGCGGGCAGCCAACTACGCCTGACGCCGGGGGAGAGCATCTGCCTGCCGCCGGGCCTGTATCACAGCTTCTGGGCGGAAAAAGGTTTTGGCGACGTGCTGGTTGGCGAGGTCTCATCTGTTAATGACGACGACCACGATAACCATTTTCTGCAACCTATCACCCGTTATAACGACATTGAAGAAGATGAACCGGCGCAGCTGGTGCTGTGTAACGAATATCGCTTGTTCCGCTAACCAAGGAGCGCATTATGCCGTTGATATCTCTCGCCGATGGCCTCGCCCATGCCCGTGAGCACCGCTATGCTTTAGGCGCATTTAACGTTCTGGACTCGCATTTCCTGCGCGCCCTGTTTGCCGCGGCTAAACAAGAACGTTCGCCGTTTATTATCAACATCGCCGAAGTACATTTTAAATATATCTCGCTGGATTCTCTGGTCGAAGCGGTCAAATTTGAAGCCGCCAGGCACGACATTCCGGTGGTGCTGAACCTTGACCACGGCCTGCACTTTGAGTCAGTGGTGCGGGCGCTACGCTTAGGTTTCAGTTCAGTGATGTTCGATGGCTCCACGCTGGAGTATGAAGAAAATATCCGCCAGACCCGCGAAGTGGTGAAGATGTGCCACGCCATCGGCGTCTCGGTGGAAGCCGAACTGGGCGCAGTGGGTGGCGATGAAGGCGGCGCGCTGTACGGTCATGCTGACGAATCGTTGTTTACCGACCCGATGATGGCGCGTGATTTCGTCGACAGAACCGGAATTGACGCGCTGGCGGTCGCCATTGGCAATGCGCACGGCAAATATAAAGGCGAACCGGTGCTCGACTTCCCGCGTCTGGACGCTATTCGCCAGCAGGCGGCGATCCCGCTGGTACTGCACGGCGGCTCCGGCATCAGCAATGACGATTTCAAGCGCGCAATTGAACTCGGTATTCACAAAATCAACTTCTACACCGGCATGTCGCAGGCGGCGCTGACAGCAGTAGAGTCACGGATGGCCAATCGCCAGCCGCTGTACGACGAGTTTGCCGAACTGCTGCTGGCTATTGAAGAGGCCATTACCGATACCGTTTCAGAACAAATGCGCATTTTTGGCAGCGCGGGGCAGGTCTGATGGAACGCAAAGGCGTTATCGCCGCAGGCAACATGCTGGTCGATCATGTCCATCAAATTGTGCAATGGCCGGAACGCGGCTGGCTGGCGGAAATCACTCGAAGCGAACGCGCCACGGGTGGTGCGCCGCTGAACGTGCTGCTGACGCTGGCGAAAATGCACACCGGATTGCCGCTGCAGGCGGTGGGGTTAATCGGTCAGGACAGCGACGGCGACTACATCATGGCGATGCTGGAGCAGTATCACGTTAATCGCCAGCATGTGCAGCGCACCACATTCGCCCCCACGTCGATGTCGCAGGTGATGACCGACCCCAGCGGGCAGCGAACCTTTTTTCACTCGCCCGGCGCCAATCGACTACTGGATTTACCCGCCTTTGAGCAACTGGATACCTCGATGAAAATCTTCCATCTTGGCTATCTGCTGCTGCTCGACAGTCTGGACATGCCGGATGAGGAGTACGGGACGCGTAGCGCACGGCTGCTGGCGCAAATGCGCGACAACGGCTTTGAAACGTCCCTGGATCTGGTATCGCGTAAGGGCGACCCGCGCTACCAGCCCCTGGTGATGCCGGCCCTGCGCCATCTCGACTATCTGGTGATTAACGAGCTGGAGGCCGGAGAGTTCAGCGGGCTGGAGATTCGCCAGCCCAACGGCGAGCTGCATATTCCCCATATCGCTACCGCCGCGCGCGAACTGCTGGATGCAGGCGTGCGCCAGCGGGTGGTGATTCACTGTCCGGAAGGTGCCTGGGGTGAAGAACCGGATCGAGCCGGCATCTGGATACCGTCACAGTTACTGGCGCAAGAAGAGATTGTCGGCAGCGTCGGCGCAGGAGATGCGTTTTGCGCCGGATTTTTGTATGGCTGTCATGAGCGCTGGTCGCTGGCAGACAGCATCAGACTGGCACACGCCTGTGCGCGCGCAAGCCTGCTGTGCGCCAACGCGATAGATGGCGCGAAAACGCTGGCAGAGTTAAAAGCGACTATGGCTGATGCCTGATGCGCTGCGCTTATCTGGCCTACGGGGCCGTTATCGCTTTTGTAGGCCGGATAAGGCGTTTACGCCGCATCCGGCAACTGCTGATGCCTGATGCGCTGCGCTTATCAAGCCTACGGCGTTGTTATCGCTTTTGTAGGCTGGATAAGGCGTTTACGCCGCATCGGGCAACTGCGCACGCTCACGCCGCCTTATCGTGATGCTGCACATCGGCGGCAAACACATAGCCCAGCCCACGCAGGGTTTTGATCAGCATTGGCTGGTGCGGGTTGTTCTCTATTTTGCGCCGCAGCCGCATGATTAACACATCAATGGTGCGATCAAATACCTCAACGCTGTCGCTGCGCGTCAGTTCCAGCAATTGCTCGCGGCTGAGCACCCGACGAGCGTTTTGCGCCAGCGCCAGCAGCAGGCTGTACTCACCCTGCGTCAGTTCCACCTTCAGTTGCTGAGGATTATGTAACTGGCAACCGGCGGTATCCAGATGCCAGCCATTAAAGGAAAGCCCCGTGGTTTGCGGGCTGCCGCTTTCAGGCGTCAACACGCCCACGCGTCTGAGCACCGCCTTTACCCGTGCCACCAGCACCCGCGCATTGAACGGTTTCCCAATATAGTCGTCAGCGCCCATTTCCAGCCCGACCACCACATCCGACTCACTACCTAAGCCCGTCAGCATGACTACCGGTAATCCGGGCCTCATCTTTTGCACCTGCTGCAGCACCATCAGACCGTTGATATCGGGCAACATCATGTCCAGCAATACCAGAGCGATATCCGGCTGAGTCTCAATGCAGCGCAGCGCCTCCTGTCCGCTATGGCACGCGCTCACTGCAAAGACGTGCTCGCTCAGCACATCCTGTAATAGCGTGCAGACAGCCTCGTCATCATCCACAACCAGTATGGCTGGCTTCATTGTTTTTCCCCATTTCTGGCCAACTTAAATGAGTGTGATTGATTCTGCACAGAGTGACAGCGATAAGGCACAAGGATATGCGGGAAACATAACCTCGGTCACACTGCCGGACCGTCACGTATTGGAGATTCGTCACGTCAAATATGACGACAGCCTGTTTTTCGTCAGAGTTTTGACCAAAAATCGCCCGTAATATCGACTAATGCCCCTGAAAAAAACATGGCATAAAAGATGCATAAGCAAAGCGACAAGCGCGTATGCGCGATTTGATTAACTGGAGCGAGACCGATGAAAAAAGTCGTCACGGTTTGCCCATATTGCGCATCAGGTTGCAAAATCAACCTGGTGGTCGATAACGGCAAAATCGTCCGGGCTGAGGCGGCGCAGGGGAAAACCAACCAGGGTACCCTGTGTCTGAAGGGCTACTATGGCTGGGATTTTATTAATGATACCCAGATACTGACCCCTCGTCTGAAAACCCCAATGATCCGTCGCCAGCGTGGCGGCAAACTGGAATCTGTTTCCTGGGATGAAGCGCTGAATTACGTCGCCGATCGCCTGAGCGCCATCAAAGCGAAGTACGGCCCGGACGCTATTCAGACGACCGGTTCATCTCGCGGTACAGGTAACGAAACCAACTATGTAATGCAAAAATTCGCGCGCGCCGTTATTGGTACCAATAACGTCGACTGCTGCGCTCGCGTCTGACACGGCCCTTCGGTTGCAGGTCTGCACCAATCGGTCGGTAACGGCGCAATGAGTAATGCTATCAATGAAATTGATAACACGGATTTAGTGTTCATCTTCGGGTATAACCCGGCGGATTCCCACCCGATCGTGGCGAATCACGTGATTAACGCTAAACGTAACGGGGCGAAAATTATCGTCTGCGATCCGCGCAAAATTGAAACCGCGCGTATTGCCGACATGCACATTGCGTTGAAAAACGGCTCGAACATCGCGCTGCTCAACGCCATGGGGCATGTCATCATCGAAGAAAAACTGTACGACCAGGCGTTCGTCGCCTCCCGTACAGAAGGATTCGAAGAGTACAGCAAGATTGTCGAAGGCTATACGCCGGAGTCCGTCGAAGATATCACGGGCGTTAGCGCGCACGATATTCGTC